>JBILTA010000265.1:0-7392 GCA_044371785.1 Pirellulaceae bacterium
GCCCATCGACACACAGGTTACCGTCAGGTTCACGCCATCGACAGTGAATTGTCGATCTTTAATGGGATTTCCATCGAGAGTCGTTGGGATCTTCGGTCCATCCAAGATGGGTTCTCCCATATCGACCGTTACTTGTTCGACTAATCCGCCACTTACGTTCAGATCTAAACTGAGGACCCCAGCGCCTGTTTCTATTTTCAATTGCGATTTTTGGGAGATGCCATGGTCGTATACATACTTGGCAACACAACGAATTCCGTTGCCACACATTTCCGATTCACTGCCGTCTGCATTAAACATACGCATGCGAGCATCAGCCACTTCGCTAGGTAAAATGAGAATCAGACCATCACCGCCAACACCAAAATGTCGGTCGGAAATTTGTTGTGCAAGTCGAGGTAAGTCGGCAGGTAAACTTTCTGCGAAACCATTCACGTAGACGTAATCGTTGCCCGCACCTTGCATTTTGGTAAACCGCATCTGACCCAAATCCTGCTTGTTCACGAAGTTTCTGAGAGCGACCACATCGCTGTCTGCTATCGGTGAATAAGCCTCACAGTGAGCGGCTTATCGATGGCAGCTTGCGAATGCTGAAACGGTCACTTTTACAAGCTACAATCGTGACATGTTGCGGGCCATCTGTAAACCGGGCAAGCTAGCCCCAGAGGTCTAATCCACCCTCTTCGCTTTGTGGGGGAAGAGGGGCTTCGTCTATGTTGGGTTCGGGTTGATGTTCGTGCGGCTCCTTTGGGGGTTTATTACCCCGGTGGCCGGGCAATCCATCACCTTGCCCTTGAGCGTCTCGGTCCGCATTGCCTTGCGATAACTCAGCAACGTCTTGGCTTGTTACCGACGCCGCTTCCGTGGTGGGAGCAGAGGATTGCATTTTCTGAGCATTTGCCGTGGCACCTACCGCACCACTAGCGACGGACGTAAAGGATGCAGGGGGGATTTGCATGATGCATCTCCGCAAAAAAAATCACCATGAACGGTCAAAATTTCAACACACCTTTATTCTCGTTAGCATATCTCTCGGGAAAATAAGTCTTCAGAGCATCTTCAATAACCGGTAACGGTTTGCGTGTCATCTCAGGGGCTTCGACCGTGCCGCCAATTTCAACTTGCATCAGCGGGGCATATCGGGTCTCCGATAGAAGTGGCCCAACTAACTTTGCCAATTGATTTCGATTTCCGACATAAGCATACAAGTCGAGATGCATTTCACGTCGCAAGTTTGCCCAACCAGATCCTGCTAATGAAAGTACGTCGCCATCAATGGAAAGATGGTCGATCGGTAGGCGATCACCATCGATGCGGAACGATATATCCGCTTTTTCAAATGCAGCATCATTGGTAGGCTTCACCGACAGGACTCGCAGCAGTTTCATCATGCCTGGCAATTGGAATAGACTCGCTTCTCTTATCGCAACTTCGCCGTTACCGCTGAACGTCTGCGGATTGAGTGGACTACCTTGCAAGGTGAGCATCGCATCGCAGGTACCACTCGCACCTGCCGAGGCTTGGCCCGTCTCCATGAGGATATCTTGCAATTGTCCACCATACAAATTCGTTTGCATCGAAAAGCGGAAAGGATCAAAGTCGCCAGTGCCAGACACCACAGCTTTACCGGAAAACAAATCGGCTTGAATGGGATTCGCAGCCACACTTGCCGAACTGCCGAGGCTCTTAACTTCCGCCACTTTTTGCCCGTAATAAATCTTGCTTTCACGCAACGCAAAGGGGCCTTGTACATTCGCCAAAGGAACGCCGCGTAGCGCCATCGAATCGATCAATAGAAAACCATCAGCGATTGGGCCGTTGGGGGTTGAGTGACCTGCGGTCCGAATGGTACCGCGAATGCCTTGTACCCAACTTCCATCCTTCAGCTTGGCATCTTCGAGGTCTAATTCCAAATCCCAACTCGCCAAGACATCGTCGCCGACATTACTGTCAGTGATCGGTCCCACTTGCGACCAACCCAAAATGCCAACAGGACCTTTGAAATCCATTTGACGCAGAGTTTCTCGCAATCTTCGTGGCAACGCAGCCACAAAGTTACTGTCTACCGATACTCGAGTTGTGGGGAGCCATTTCAATACGGCCACCCAGCCTCCGGGCGTCTGTTGAACAGTACCTTCCGTTTGCAAGTGCGTCATGCCGTGCTCGGCCGAAAAACTTCTAAGTTGAACGACGCCTTCTTGGTAATGCAATTCGCACGCCACCTGCTGTAGTAAGTAGGGTAAAGGCAGTGGTTGAATCGATAGATTGGATTCATAAACACCAGGCACTGTCGGAGGCTGTGACAGATTAACGGTTAAATCTGCCAACGCAGTCGAACTCTTTTTGCTATACACGACTTCTACTTTTTCAACGCGACCTTTCGGCTGCAGTTGCTGCCACAGATTGCTCACACTTTGCGGCAAAGCCTGACGCAGTTGCTCATCCAAAGCGATGTTGGAAGCATGGAATTGAAGCTGGAGATCATCAATACTGCTGGCCCCTGATTGCCAGCTTCCATCGCAAGCAATTCTTGAGTTATCGTTGAGCCCTACAAAGTTGGTCAACGTCCACGAATCGTTGCGAGCACTCAATACACCAGAAATCTCATGGATAGGATAAGGGAACTCCTTGAACTTGATGCTTCCTTTGTGGAACCCAAGCTGTATATCACGGTTTAAGGTTTGCGAATCGAATGACGGCTTCTCTATCCGAACCTTGTTAACTCGCAAATTGCCGCTTGGCGTCAAGGCTCTCACAAAAGTATGTACACTCGAAGTGGCTGACCCACGCGGCGTCAACGAATCGATCAGCAAATCGTCTATAGGAATAAGTGCGTCGGATGCGATGTCAATCCAGCCTTGCCAATTCCCCGAATCAATTTCAAGCTGAAGCTCTCCTCCAATCGTTTGTCCACTCGCTCGGGCTGTTATGGGTGTAAGTGATTTCAATTGCTTATTGCGATATTCAATTCGCCCATTCAAGTGGGATATAGGATAAGGAAACTGTGCATAACGGAGAGATACGCCACGACAATCAACGACCGCAATCGGTGACCATTGTTTCCCGTCAAAGCTCATTTCTAAGTCAGCATCAACTTTTCCTTCAAGCATAAATCGATCCCATTGCCGCTGCAACGAAATCGGTAAGGCTTGATACAACCGACGATCGAGTTCCAGGTTTCGTGCAAGTACATGGAAATGCAGAGGACTGTTGCTTTTGAATCCGAGTAGATTGGCTTCCAGTTCAATCGTAGATTGGCCACTGCTGGCACGGATCTCACGCAAGTTGATCATGCGGTTATCAACGAAAAATCTTCCCCGTAGATCCTCTAACAGATAGGGAAGGCTGGCGTCTTTGAGACGCCCATTGTTCACCACACCTCCAATTTCAAACTGCGGCACCGATAAATTGTCTTTCTGTCCGATCTTGAATTCCGCATCCACAATACACTCAAGTCCAGAGAGCCGCATTAAGTACTGTGCAGCATCTTCGGGGAGACGATCTTGGAAAACGGGGCCGAAAAGCAATTGCCCAACTTTTCCTCGGCATTCCCATTCGCCCGTTAGAGCATTGATCATTCCCGCAAAGTTCAGCGTCCGAAAATAGCTGCTTGAAATCTTGCCTGCCTGTATTTGATAAATATGTTCAATATCCGAAATTGGCGATTGTGCCGGTGCCCCTTCGACAGGACCTGGGGCAGAATAGTTTGGAATGTTAGCCAGGGCTTCATTTCGGCTTGCTCGCGGGCTGAGTTGCAAACTAACGTCATGAAACAGCATCTCTTCATCGTCGTCCACGCGTTCCTTCAAACGAATCAGCCCTTCTCGGATCGTGATATCGCATGGGTTCATCGCATCCTGCTGTTTGGGCAACAGTTCTTGTATGGCCCAACGTCCATTCTCTTTCCAGAGCGTCAATTCAAGACCAGTGACCTCCCAGCTATGGATGGGGATTTTCTTGGACAATAAGTCTGGAATGTCGATCGTTCCGATCCCGTTAAGACGTCGGATATAGACGGCTTGTTTGACTCCTCCTTTGGATGGTATCGATAACGTGATATCTTCGATGATGATACCTCGCCCCGGATCCAAATGCGCTTCACCTACGCTTACTCGACAGTTCGGAAAGTCGGCCTGGAATCGCTGTAAAACTCGCGAGCAAATCTCACGATCGACATGGCTCAAAAGATATTCGTACGCAAAGAAGGAGGTTCCTACCCCCAGAGCTGCAAAGACGAGCCAGCTAAACCATTTACCGGCAGTAGAAACGACCGATGATGCCTGCTGTTTGGAACTAGATTTTTCTTCGGCGACCGCTTCCATGCTCACGCCATGTAATCCATTACTTACCGGAACTCGTCTGAATCAACCTGTTCAGTATCCACATTACGGCTATTCCTGCCAATACCGAAATCGCCATGATAGCAGGTTGACGATACCGAACCGAACCAACAAAGATCATGTGAAGCAGCGTAAAATAGGGGATGGGGAGTAGATATAAATAAAGGTCTGTCCATCGAGCTCGGCTTACCCAGACTCCCCAGGTAGCCAGTCCCAGAATCGTAAAGCAGCCGATCGATTCGGTCAGGCGAACCCAGGGTGATGAAAGCTCTTGTGCTGGGGGCCAGATGTTCCAGGTTCGCCCAAACTTGTTCCAGGCAAGTCGCAAACTTTCACCTGGGTTGGCAACTGCCCAGCGCGTCGCCGCTTTTTGCATTTCGCGATTTAGGCGATATTCAAATGTGCTATCAAGCGGTTGAGGGAGCCTGGCTTCTCTCTCTCGCATTTCGTTGCCGAAAGTGCCGACAAATTTCATTCCTTCGTCGCTGCCTCCACTCGCGCCAGGGTGTAGGCCATCGTAAAGGCTCGGGCCAACTTGAAGTGTTGTTAAAACAAAGCGATCGGTGACAAGATAGTTACGATACCACCAAGGGGCCATTGTCAAAATAATTCCCAACCCAACCCAACAACCTTGCACAAATGCAATGCGATTGCGATTGATAAGGAGATTAATAAACGCTGCCAACGGAGGAAAAAGTAGCCAGCTGGGACGCGTTAGAATGGCCGCCCCCGCCAGGAAACCTGATAACAGGGCTGTGCCCCAGCGATAATGAAAAAATGTCGCCGCAAGAGAAGCTGCTTTGCCCTGACTTTCAATTTCGTTCGAAGTAGCAGCGTGAAACGCTTGTTGCATTAAAAATAAATGCAGCAACATCAGCGGCATGAACAACGCTTCGCTCAATATGGTAGCGCTCATACCGATAGCACCTGGGTAAATAGCGCATAGCAGGCCAGCAGCCAAAGCGTTGATAGGGCCACCAATTCTCAGGCCAATCCACATCACAATCGCTATAGCAATGGTTCCTAGAATACACCCCAGCACTCGAGCGAACCAAACAGCTCGGACCTGAGGCTGTACGGCAGCAACCGACGCTAAAAGTAACGGATAGCCTGGAGCGCGAAAGATGCTGCCGTCCTCACCACCGTACTGATATGGCTGGCCGTTACGGATGGCTTCTCCCAGGGTCCAATAGGAGGCGCTATCGCCGAAACGAAAGATGCGGTTTTCTTTTTCAGCTAGTCCATGCCACCATTGAGCAGCAAACAGACGAACTCCAAAGGCTAGTATTAAGATGGCTACGGCAGCGATGAATTGGATGCGCCGAATAGGTTGCGCGTCTTGGGAGTTGTGCGGCGCGAGAGTTGTCATGGTTGACGCATGCAGTCCTTAGTGTCTGTGGTGACCGATTCACCTTGAGCTGTAATGCAGCAAAGGCTAGCCCAAATTATTTACGAACGATTGAAACTAAAGCCATCTTTCTGTCTTTTAATTGGTTTGCAGATAACAACTTGCGCTGCCAGGAAAGGCCCGCAACGAGTTTGTGATTTGCAAAGCAATTTGTCACCTTTCCAAGCTCTTCTTCTCTCGAGGCGTAGCTGCCCACGCAGCCCAACGCGACTGAAACATGAACGATGATGTGTCGGATAACGAAGGTTTACAACGAACTAAAGATCTTAAACAGTTTAGGATAAAAGGCAGGGATTCGATCTTGCGGCAGTTTTTCTGCTTTGCTATTCCCGCAATCGCGACCAATGCGCAGGCACCCCGACTATAGCACCCAGAGTATATCAACTCGAGTAACAGTTCACGGCTGTGTATGGGCTATTGTAATCCAAAGAAAGTTTTGCTGCATCTAAGGGGAACAATCGTGGGAAATGCCGCTTTGCTGCTCTGTACGGTTTTGGCGATCGGTTCCAATGGCCAAAGTCCGGTCGTTCGAGAAGAAGTGGATATGATCGAAGTAAACCACTTTCATGACGATCTTGGTCGACATGTGTACGACCAGGTGATTTTCTATGGCTGGTGCAAAAGTGCCGGAGATTATCATGTTCGCGCTTGGTGCTTGCTTGATGATCCATCGCGCTGGCCCACTAGAAATCACCGCTCAGGCTACTATCACGTTTATTGGTACGACCGCGATCAGCGAGTGCAACGTGAGGTCTTCGCCAAACATTACAACGAAACATGGACACAAGTGGATCCTGAGCGAATCAATAAGCGTCTGCTCGACGAAAAACATCGAACAGCCCTCTATCGCCCAGCAAATCGTTCGCAGCGTGAACCAGTGGCCAATGTGGCTCGAAATAATACTCAAGTCCCAGCGAACGTCCGCTGAAATTCCCTTCGGTAGTCACGTTCGTTGATCGGAAACAGTTGAGCAAACTTTTGCAACTCAACTGCCCCATGTTGGAATCGACTCTTTTCGAACGTTGGCATATCGATCCCGGTGATCGCTTTCACACCGCGTCGAACGACTTCGCCTTTGAGTTGATAAAGGCGTTGATGATCCCAGTCGGTCAATTCAATAAAGGGGATTGACTCGGCAACTTCAATGACATTGGAAAGCGTGTAGGGACTGAAGCCTGAGAAACCAAAGTGTTGTGCGGGTGCGAAGGTGCGGACATGCCCGCGGCTCTGGCCACCACTGAAGGTCAAGGAGTGCTTAATTGCGTGTACGCCCCAGCCCTCATGATAGAGCATCAGGTTGTTCAATACGCTGCGAATGGTAAGTTCGGGGTTATCTTCAATCGGATAATCTTTGAGGTTTTCGTCTCCCCCATCTCCATCCACGAGCCACTTCCACTCGGGATAGCGATTTCGAATTCCGCGACATAGGGCGATACCCATCGTAGCCGCTTGCACATCGAGCGGCTTGTAATCTTCGATGATACGTACCGCTTCACGCCAGTTAAGAGAGTTGGCTGGAGTATCAACGACTTCGAGCAGCATCGGAGCGCCGATTCTTTCGACAAAGGCTGCTGCCTGTTGCGTATCGTTGCCTGCTCCATCAATCGACAGTGTGAAAGCCTTCAGGCGAGCTGGGCTTTCGCC
>JBILTA010000266.1:0-7384 GCA_044371785.1 Pirellulaceae bacterium
GCCTTGTGGCTGGAGTGTTTGCCCGTTAGCAGCCGCTGTATTTTGGCTCCCAACTCCACCCTGAAGCTGCCCGCTCGCAACTTGCTTCAGGTCGTCCGCAACATCGCAACCAACTTGTACTAACAAAATAATACAACTTAGCCACAACCAATATCGGTAACCATTGCTCTTACGCATCCAAGCCTCCTTGCCTGGCTACGACCCGTTCGTTCGTATCTTCTAAGTCTTCCCCGCAGCAATCCTCATGATCACTGCTTTCTTCTCAAACTATTCAATTTCCGCTCAAAGCTTGCTTAGCCAACTGAGCCAAGCGAGCATCGGCACTGGTTGCAGCTTGCTCAAGCAACCCACGCGTTTCGCTGGCCAAACTACCGATCTTCCCGAGTGCCCAGGCTGCATTCTGCTGAACGTTCATCGAGCGTCCTGGCTTCAGTGCGGCTGCAATATTGGCTTCCTGCGACTGAGCCTCTTCGCCAAGTCGCCCTAGCAGTTTCAAGGCCCAATAGGCTGCGTCGTCAGCCGCATTCGCAATATGCTTGGCAATCTTCGGTGCATCCGCTGCCAAAGGAGCTTCTAGATTCTCTAGTGCTTCACTGGCCCAATTTCGCACTTCCTCATCGGAATCCGCAACGCATTCAATCAGTTCTACGGCCAACTTCGCAGCCGCGTCAGGATCGTTGGCTAATGCTTGCAATCGAGCGATTCGATCGCTGGCGTTTAGTTGAGTTAATGTTGTCATGGGAGCATCCATTCTCCAGCGGCGCAAAAATACTTGCTGTGTTAGTTAGCAAAGCGTATCGATGGAAGCAAGAGGAAAAAGGGTAGTGCGACAGGGTCCCTTAATTCTACTGCCGCAGGGAGACGTCAGAAAACGAAAGGGGATCGTCGTCGCTGCGCGGAGAGAAAAAAACGAAGCAAAGAGAGAAAACTGCAGCGAACTGGTCCCTGGAAAACCGCGGCGAACGCCGTCGGCTGATGGGATACAAAAGCCTGCCACTAGCCTCAATAGAACTTCCGCAGCCACGACATGAAGCCATGGCTGCGGTAATGCGGCAGTAGTCTGCTATGTTACATCTTGAACAAATCGCCGAAGCCGCCGCCACCTAAACCACCCTTAAGCGGTCCGCTTCGCTTAGGCAACACAGGCTCTCGTACTGGTTCGTCGACCTCAGGTGCTGCCTCGACTGTCTTTGCCGACTCCGGCATCGGTGTGGCACCCTTCAGCGAAAGCGACATCTTCTGACCATCTTCGTCGATGCTCAAAATCTTCACTTCCACTTGGTCCCCTTCCTTCACGACGTTGCCAACGGCTTGAACGCGATGATGGGCCAACTCAGAGATATGTACCAAACCTTCAACACCTGTCGCCACACGCACAAATGCTCCGAAGGTCGCCAATCGTGTCACCGTACCTTTGACATTCGAACCGACCGGCATCCGCTCGCTGAGCTTTACCCACGGATGATCTTGCAACGAACGATACGATAAACCGATCTTTCCTGTAGCTGGATCAATTTTCTCGACGCGCACTTGCACCTTCTGGCCTTCTTGCAGGACCTCACTCGGATGCTTCACTTTTTCCCAGCTCAATTGACTGATGTGAATCAAGCCATCCAGGCCACCTAGATCGACAAACGCACCAAAGTCTTTGATGCTGCGAACGGTACCTTCTACAATCGAGCCAATCTCCAACTTTTCTAAGCGCTCTTTACGCTTTTGTTCTTTCTCTCGTTCCAAAACAGCCCGACGACTCAACACCAAGTTTCCGCGTTGTGGATTCGCTTCGCTAATAACAGCTAAGAACTTTTGCCCTACAAAATCGGCAGCGCTTTCGATGCGATACTCGGCAATTTGGCTGATAGGTATAAAGCCACGAATGTTGCCCACCATCACTTCAAGACCACCCGTATTTGCACCGGTCGAACGAGCTTCAACGATCTCGCCTTCTTTCAACTCGCTCCAATCGGTAGCATTGACGGCTTGACCTGGAATGGTCAATTCATACAGACCATCGTCCTGCAAATAAGCGCGAACCATCACGTCCATCGACGTACCAACTTCTGGCACGTTCTCGAACTGAAGCATCGGGACAATACCTTCGTCAGGTCCGCCCAAACTAAAGAAGACGTTTTCTTTACTTACCTTCAAAACAGTTGCCAACATCCGCTGGCCTTCTTCCAAGCGACGCCCCGCAGTGTAGAGTGCATCCCCGACCAGCATTTTGTCTAAGTCGGCGTCTAATAGTGCGTCACTCATGAATGCCGAAATGTCTTCTTCGACAGGGCCACGCTTAAGTGGCACAGCCACTTTCGGAGCAAAATCGGGCTTACGATCATCGCGAGGTTTGCGAACTTCGCGAGCCGCATTATCGCCATCTTCATCTTTGCCCCCTTCGCTACCTGCGGCTTTACCCTGCGTCCCTTTGGCACCAGGACCACCCTTCGCAGGTCGGCGATCTTTGTTGCCACCTTGTTGAGGCGATCGCTGGGCAACACTTTGCTGTTGGCTTTCACGAAGTTTTCTTACAGCTGCCAAATCAATGGGCCCCCGGCCCTGTTTCGACTCACCCGAATCGCCCCCCACAGTGGCAGGCGCTTCCATTGGTGCTGCGACAACGCCCTCCTGTTTGGATGCGTTTTGACCACTGTTATCCATCTTGTTTTCTTCGCCGGTACTCGACATTGTCTAATAACCACCAACAACAACTAATAAGAAAGTATGATCGATCGACGCCTTGTAACACATTTCGCATCGTCATCCAACAACAACTCGCTCGAGTGTAACGCAGGCGAGAAAAGTGGCGCGATTTTTCACCGAAAAACTCATCAGAGTCTACCAGCTTACACGAATTCTTTATAGTGATAGTAGTCTGTCACTATCAGTTCTGCTAACCCTGTGCCCCGGTGGCAGAACGAACCTTCCTGAATTGAGCAGCATATCGTTGCACGGTTCGTTCCAACATCGGTTCATTTATGCCAGAAATCATGCCAATTTTGGGGTCATTGCTCCCCGAAGACCTTAGACCACTCGTGGAGGCCGCTTCACTACCGGACCTGCAGGGAACACTTGCACAGCCATCCCTAAAGGACACAATCCTGAAATGGGAACTTACCCACTCCAATGGTGCAAGTAAAGCACGCTTCACCGATGAATTGCAAGATCTTATCCTGGCAGCACTCTGGCTATTAGAAGGTGACCTTGATCAATCCCATCGCTTTTCCCAACGCTGGGAAACACTTAATGGTTCCTATTGGCATGCCATCATGCATCGCCGGGAAGGGGATTGGAGCAATGCAAAATATTGGTACCGACGAGTTGTCAAGAACGCAGTGCTTAATTCGTTCAAACAGACCATTTTGGCACAACATGCTTACCGCTCTGTGATGCCAGAACTAGTGCGGCCGGTCGGTATCACTGAGTTTTTGGATGCATGGGTCGACGTCAACCAACAAGCTGTTCAAACCGATGCTCCGGAGCGTCTTGTTACTGCTACTCGCGACCTCGCATGGGTCGAATGGCAGTTGCTTTTAGCCCATTGCTTCCACGTCATTCGTTAATTCGACTGAATAACTGCTACAACCCTGGCGTGTAGAAGAATTGCCGATCGGGCATACGCGGTTTTTGTGGAGCATCTTGGTAATAGCCATCGGTCCATGGACCAACACCCGGATTCCAGGGAGCAGTCCCTCGTCCAAAATTTCCAGGTCCATAAGGATTGGGCCAATTTCCATTACCAGGTGGATAATGACCGGGGGGAGGATAACCTGGAGGCATACCAGATCCCATGTGGTTTGGCATGCTGTCAATCATCCCTTGCCCCATCGCACCGTTCTCTCCCGCTGCTGGCATGGCTCCAGGATGGCCGGGCCAAGGATTCCCAGCACCAGGATGCTGTGGACCGACACCATTTGGCCCAAAAACGCCAGGCCAAAACGGAGTTGCTCCCCAAAACTGAGTGTTGGGTCCCCATTGTTGATACGGCACACCGTACGGCCGAAAAGGGAATCGCCAAGCTTCATAAGGCTCCACTGGAGCACCCCATTGCTCGACAATATGCATGTTATCGGCTGAAGAACCGACCTGGAGCGAACTACGAAAATTTCGATAACCGCTTCGTTGATAATCGGAACGCTGCTGGGCCACGGGTTCGACTTTGGCAGCGAACTGCTGCACACGTTGCCCAGTGGAGTCATGCGTAAAGCGGCTAGGAAGAGTCGACCAGTCGACTTTATCGCACGACGATCGGGGTGTCTGAGCGTGAACCGCTCCGACATGGGTCAGGAAGCTTACAAGCAACAAGAACGAGCTGATCTTGAGTGGCGTGTTCATAGCTTTTAGACTAATTGCACGCCGCTAAAAATCAGCTATTTTTCCCCTACTCACCCCGCAGATCTACCAAAGTCTTACGTCTGTAACGAACGCACCGGTAAAACTGGCTAGAGCGGTAAGGCTGGGGGGAGGCCATTTGGCAGCCACTTCATTTGCAAAACGCTTTCAACTCCGTTTGTATCTGCTTGATACGAGCACCGATTGCGGTTTTGGCAACGTCCAGGTCTTGCGAAGATTCACGATTCAAACTTGCAAAGATGTAGAACTTCACTTTTGGCTCGGTACCGGATGGACGAACTGCTACATAATTGCCTGTTTGGTCTAGATCCAAAATGACCATATTCGCTGCAGGTGCATCTAACTTTACCTTCGAACCATCGGCTAAGCGAGTGGTCAACGAATCGTAGTCGCGAACAGCGGTTACCTTCAATCCTCCGAGAGAAGTTGGCGGAACAGTTCGGAAAGTCTGCATCAATTTCTTCATGGCAGCCATCCCTTCACTTCCTTCCATCTGCACATTCAAGACGGACTCCTCATGATATCCATGTTGCTTGAGTAATTCGTCCAAACGTTGATGAATGGTTTTGCCTTGAGCTTTCAACTGAGCCGCCAGCAAAGCCATTAGCAAACAAGCCACAGCCCCATCTTTATCACGAGCATAACTGCCGATCAAAAAGCCGTGCGATTCTTCAGTACCGAACTCAAATTCGTTTGGCCCCAGTTCATCCATCAAGCCACCGATCCACTTGAATCCAACATGGATATTGCCTTGACACTGCACACCATACGATTCACAAATCCGACGAATCAATTCCGTTGTGACCAAGGTTTTGATCACATAAGAATTCGGCTTTAACTGGCCTGCAGCCTTGCGAACCCCCAACACATAGTCGGTTAACAATGCGCCGAGTTGATTACCGTTGATGGTAGCCCAAGCTGAGTCCGCCGTTGGCTTCAACTTCGCTGCTGCTCCCATACGATCGCAATCAGGGTCAGTCGCCAGGATTAAATCCACCGCACCAATCTTTGTCGCAGCGGAATCATTTTGGCTTTGCTTGGCTAAGGCGATCATGGAGTCGAACACAGGAACGTTTTCTGGGTTACTCACATTGCCTGGCACATTCGGAAAATCACCGCTGGGTTGTGCATGAGGTCCAAAGACTTCCAAGCTATTGAAGCCAGCTGCTTTCATTAAAGGTGGAACGGCGAAGCCACCCACACCATGCAAAGGTGAATAGAGAATGTTGACATCGCGTGGTCCAGGAAACGCATACTTTACCGCCTCAGCCAAATAATCGCGATCGATTTCGGCCGTACAGATCTCAACTTTGCCTGCCTTTAAGGCATCTGCAAAGGGTACCTTTTTGATTTCCTGCACGGTCATCACGCGATCGATAATCGCTTTGTCATGCGGAGGCAAAACTTGTCCACCGGTCGATTGATAAACTTTCACCGCATTGTCGCTAGGTGGATTGTGGCTCGCGGTTACCATGATTCCGCAGTCGCATTTCTTCGCGCGAACCGCATAGCTCAACTGAGGTGTAGCCCGATAATCGTCCAAGAAGAAAACTCGAAAGCCATTGGCCACCATAATCGATGCGCAAAGTTCAGCGAAGTGGCGTGAATTATGTCGCGTATCATAAGCAATAGCACAACGAAGTTCTTTACCGGCAGGCTCCGTGCTGCGCAAATAATCGGCCAAGCCTTGTGCGCTTTCTCCGATCGTGCGATCGTTAATTGCATTGGAACCAAATCCGTACATCCGACCGCGACGACCACCGGTACCGAATGGGATAACGGTCCAAAAAACGTCATCCAGCTTTTGCCACTTACCAACGCGTACATATTCAAGGATTGCTGGGCGATAATCAGCATAACGTGATTCCGTTAACCAACACTTCAAATTTTCGACTGCACCGGCTGTAATCTTTCCTTCCGACTGTGCCTGTTGAACGCTTGCCAATGCTGCTTCGATTTCAGCCGATAAAGTGCCTGTGGTCATTGTGGGTCCAATGTTCGATTTTGGAAAAATGGAGAGAAACGAATCGCATTTTGAGTCGGGTCGTTATACGCCAATCCGTAAGGGGTCGGCAACCCGTGATTACCGGTTTCCCAGTATCTCCAGCCTTCCAATTTTGTGAACAAAATCCAGGCACAGTCTAGGGTCGGCAGACGGTCCATTGTCGACTAGACTATGGCAAAATGAGTCCCAGCGATCGACTGCACAAGGTTAGGAAACAAAATGAGCGAACCGATTATTAGCGTCAGTGGCTTGCGAGGGATCGTAGGAACCGAACTAACGCCTTTGGTGGCGGTTAAGTATGTGGCCGCTTTCTGCAGCCAATTGCCGCAGGGGACGGTAATTTTGTCCCGCGACGGACGAGGTAGCGGGGCCATGTTCGCTGCAGCCGTCAGTGCCACCTTGCAAGCTCATGGCTTTGACGTGCTTGATGCGGGAGTTTGTGCGACCCCAACCGTTGGTGTCCTGGTGCGACATGAAAACGCAGTGGGGGGAATCCAAATCTCGGCCAGCCATAATCCACCCGAATACAACGGCATCAAACTTTTTAATCGCGAAGGGCGAGTCATTCCTGCAGCCGAGGGTGAGCGAGTTCGGGATGCTTATCGAGCAGGCACATGTTCTTGGAAGGGCGTTAACGGACTGGGCTCTGCGTATAAGTTGCCCGATCCACATACGGCCCATGAGCAACTGGTTTTGAAAACGATTGATCCGGCTGTCATCGCAGCTCGAAGGTTCCGAGTCTTACTAGACAGCAATCGTGGGGCAGGGAGTTTGCTGGGGAGTCGTTTATTAGAATCGCTGGGTGTACATGCTTTATTTTTGGGGCACACACCGGATGGAAAATTTGAACACCCACCTGAGCCACTGGCCGAGAACTTGCAATCGACCGCGGCCACGGTGAAACAATCAGGCTTCGATATCGGCTTTTGCCAGGATCCTGATGCCGACCGTTTGGCGATCATTGATGAGCAAGGGAATTATATCGGTGAGGAGTACACCGTAGCGCTGTGTTTGTTGGAAGTATTATCGCGT
>JBILTA010000267.1:0-7350 GCA_044371785.1 Pirellulaceae bacterium
CAATGCCAACATAAAGTCGTACAGTTCCCGATGCACTTCGGCTAACTCTTCATCTTCGGCTGCCTCATCGCTGTGCTTCAAAAAGGTACGTACCATCCATACATGACTAAGTTGCTGATCTAAATCCAACATTTTTTGTTGCATTTCATTTTGTTCAGTCACGGTGCTACTCCAGGCAGATCGATGTACACTTTAGAGGCGATAATGGCTATTTTAGTTGTACTGTCTACTTTGTGACAGATGAAAGCCACCCCCACTGAACGATCGACTGAACGATCGTCGATTTGAGCAGGCCATGCCTAACGAACAACAAGTATTCTTGATCGCCCAAGGTCAACAAGCCCAACATCGATGGCGCAGAAACCTAGCGCGAATCGGCGAACCCCAAGGAACCGATTCCATCATTGATTGGGATGTCGGCGTAACATTGGGCCGTAACCAAGCTACTTGGAATATCCCTTGGGATGATCGCGTCTCTCGGAAACATGCCTTAATTCAATGGACTGACCAGGGGTTGAAAGTTGAACGCCTCCCTGATGGTCGTAACCCGATTTTTTTTCAGGGAGAAAAACAGGACAAGTTTGTATGCCAAGTCGGTGAACATTTCGTCATCGGTCAGACCACCTTTACTTTGGTTCGACAACATGCCCAAGTAAACCGCAGTCATTCTTATGCGGTCACCGAACATGCTTTTACACAAGAGCAATTACGCCAAACACGTTATCGCGATTCTTCCAGCCGATTGGAGGCTCTCAATCGTTTGCCGGAAATCATCGGCGTTAGCGCCAGTGATGAAGAACTTTGCCTTCGAATCGTCAACCTATTATTGCATTCCATCTTGCGAGCTAATTGGGTGGCTCTGATCGCCGCCGGTGAAGGATCGACGTCCGAGGTACCCGAGACGCGCAAAACGGCAAACACTCGAAAACTGCCCGATAAAGAACTGGAGATCATGCACTGGGATGCCCGGGTCCTGACAGGCCATGATTTTAATCCCAGTGGCCAATTGATTCAAAAAGCGATCTCAACCAAACAGAGCATCTTACATCTGTGGCAACATGCGAGTGGCGCAAGCGCTGGGCCCGCATCAGGTTCGCAACCTGGGGCAAACTACACTCAGAGCGAAAACATCGACTGGGCATTTTGCGTCCCGTTACCTCAAGGTGATACACGCGATTGGGCTATTTACGTTGCGGGAAACTTTGATGACTCACTTCGACAAACCGCTTCTTCGCCTGAATCTGCTATGGCGGATGAATTGCAAGACGACCTAAAGTTCACCGAATTACTCGCCACCACCCTGGGCTCACTCCGGCTCAATCGTGTCCTCCATCAACGACAACAAAGTTTGCGTCCCTTCTTTTCACCTGTCGTCCTTAGCGCATTGGCTCAACGAGATCCAGAACAAGTTCTTGAACCACGTGAAGCTGACGTATCTGTTCTATTCTGTGACCTTCGCGGCTTCTCCAAACGAAGTGAAGAGTCAGCGGAAAATTTGCTCGAATTATTGAAACGAGTATCGGTCGCGTTAGGTGTCACCACCAGCCAAGTGTTGCGTATGGGTGGTGTGGTGGGCGATTTTCATGGTGACGCGGCTATGGGCTTCTGGGGCTGGCCGATCGGTGATCCACATACTTCAGTGAATAATGCTTGCCTCGCGGCTTTGGCTATTCGTGCTGAGTTTGAATCCGCAAGTCGTCAAGCCGACCATCCGCTGCAGGATTTCCGCGTGGGAATCGGCATTGCGTCAGGCAAGGCTGTGGCGGGACGCATCGGTACAACGGATCAAGTGAAAGTCACCGTATTTGGTCCAGTCGTAAACTTAGCGTCTCGATTGGAAGGTTTGACCAAATATGTGCATGCTCCAATCGTCATTGATGAAGCCACTGCCAAACTAGCCAAACAACAATTAAGCGATCAACAAATCCGTACTCGACGATTAGCTCAAGTCTTACCGGCTGGCTTAACGCAGCCGGTTTGGATTCATGAATTATTGCCACCGGAAGGAGAAGATAGTCCGCTGAGCAACCGTGATCTGGAAGTGTTCGAACAAGCCGTAACTTGTTTCCAAGCTGGCAAATGGCATGATGCTTTTCGACTATTGCATCAAGTTCCTGCAGACGATGAAGTGAAAGACTTTCTGACGGTATACATCGCCAGCCATTCGCGAGTTCCCCCCGCGGATTGGAACGGCGTTATTCGGATGCAGTCTAAGTGAGCGATGTCCGATCGATCGAAACAAGCTTAAGCTGTAAGGCTAACGTGTCGCGCATAGCTGTGAAGATGCTCTTCCAATCGCGAGGTTTATCTTGGCGGAAGAGGTGATGTTTGGGATACCAAACCGAAGTGGGAGTATCGCGTAGCCAACGCCAATCCGGAACATGATTGAGGGCTAACCATGTAGGCACCCCCAAGGCTCCAGCAACATGGGCCACCGCTGTATCTACCGAAATCAGTAGATCTACATGATGCAATATGGCTGCTGTATCCATGAAAGCTCCATGGCGTTTATCGACGTTGCCTTCGAGCACCATAAGCGGATCACGTCCGCGCCAGCGGGCTGCTTCCGCTGGCGTAACACCTAATTGCAAACTAATCCAGTGAATCCCCGACAGTTGTCCTAGCGGGGCAAGTGCATCTAACGTAGCACTGCGATAATGATCGGCAGCGTGATCGGGGTTACCGCTCCATACCAATGCCACCCGTGGCTGGTCTTTATAGCGAGCCAAGTTCTGTCCCCAGAAATCAAGAAGTTCGTTGGGGATCTTTAAATAAGGCGGCTCGGATGGCACTTCGCCGGTCAGAAAGGTTAGGCGATCAGCCACGTCGATCAGAGAAGCCTGATAATCGATCGATTCAGTCGTCATTTCGCTGGTGGTGATCAATTGGTCAATGCCGGCACAACTGCGCAATAACCCCAACAACGAGGGCTGACATTGCACGATCGTACGAGCCCCTAGATCTTTAAGCCAACGGGCTGTTCGCACAAACTGAATCGTATCACCAAGGCCTTGTTCGGGATAAAGCAAAAAGGTTTGGCCTTTAGGATCCTCACCTTGCCAAACCGGGGCCGAGACGTTGGGTCTACGTAAATCACCGACGTTCCAGCGATGACGATAGAGGGGCCAACCTTCTCGATAGTTGCCTTGCAGCAATTCGATGATCCCCATGTTACGCAAAAGCTCGGGATCGGCGGGACCAAATTGGAGAGCATTGCGATAACACTCTTTGGCGAGATCGATTTTCCCTTCCCAGACGTGCAAGGTACCACGATTCTTGTGAGCGTTCACATAATCGGGTTTCTGAGCGAGCGCTTGTAAGAACGCGATCTCGGCGGCTTCAGGTTGGCCGACATGTCGCAGCGAGTTACCGAGGTTGTTCCAGGCAACTGGAAACGTCGGCTGAATACGTATCGCTTGTTGATAAGCTTCGATGGACTCTTGATAGTTCTTGCGATCGTAGTGCAGAATGCCAAGATAGCAGTAAGCATTGGCGTTTTGCGGATCGATTTCGAGAGCTTTGCGATACAACTCTTCAGCTTGCACTAACTGCTTCTTCTGATGGTGGGCCCAGCCTTGTTGAAGCCATTGAGCTGGAGTAGTCATTTCGATTTGCCCCGCCATGAGTTAATCACCTGCCACTGAAATTGGAGAGAATCTGTATTCTAGTATTCGGCAACGAAAGAGCGAATCGATTGGCGTGTTAACGAAAAAAGGGGAACAAGCTGTTGTGCTTGCTCCCCTAATTTGAACATTCGATTTGACTAAATAGTGGTTTACTAAATAGTTGTGAGTAAGTAGATGCGATCAAAATGGAAATGTTGACAGGTCCGATTGGATTCGTTTGAGACACGGTTAGGTGTCTCTCCCAAAATCAACTAATCCAAAAACCCGACCAATTCTTGCGAACGGCTAGGCTGTTGCAACTTGCGAACGGCCTTGGCTTCGATCTGGCGAATACGTTCGCGGGTCACCTTGAAAATGTGTCCCACTTCTTCCAACGTATAGCTGTAACCGTCACCTAAACCATATCGCAACTTGATAATCTCGCGTTCACGATAGCTGAGCGTTTTTAGGACTCGGCCGATTCGATCACGCAACATCTCTTGAGCTGCACCGATGGCCGGACTTTCGGCCGTCCCATCAGGCAATAAATCGCCGAATTGGCTATCCTCACTGTTACCTACCGGACGATCCAAGCTGATTGGATAGCGGTTCATCGCAAGCACACGTCGAGCTTCCTCGACAGTGGTTTCAGCGCGGCGAGCCGTTTCTTCAAGCGTGGGTTCACGTCCAAGTTCTTGCAACAACTGTCGGGACACATTTCGTACGCGTGACATGGTTTCAACCATGTGCACAGGGATACGAATCGTGCGACTCTGGTCAGCGACTGCGCGGGTGATGGCTTGGCGAATCCACCAAGTTGCATACGTACAGAACTTGAAACCACGGCGATATTCGAACTTGTCAACGGCTCGCATCAGACCGGCATTACCTTCTTGGATCAGATCCAGGAAGCTGAGGCCACGGTTGCGATACTTTTTGGCAATCGAAACCACCAAACGCAAGTTACCTTCGGAGAGCTGCTTCTTCGCTCGTTGGTATTCAGTGTAAACCTGACGTACCAAGTTAACGCGGTTACGCAAACTTCTTGGGGTCTCTTGAGTGTGAATCAAGATCTGTCGATACTCGCGAAGCATTTCTGCGCGTACCGAAGGAGGGGCCTTATCGTGCTGCAATCGCTTCAAATCCAACTGCAGTTCATCGAGACGTCGGCTAAGTTTTAGCAACGGTTCGATGAGCAATTCGATGCGTTGGGTACGCAGGCCGAGTTCTTCGACCAGGCGGACCGCTTTGCGACGGCGGCGCGACAGAGCTTTCCAAGCCTCTTGTCGTTTTTTCATCGGTGTCGAACGGCTCAACGCAGTTTTGTAATCGCGTCGAGAACGTTTCAGCAGGACTTCAAGCGATTTCAGATTATGGGGCATACGTCCCAAAATCTGGTCCTTCTCAAGACGATCTGTCACTGAGACTTGGACGGTACGATCGAAGGGAAGCTCATTGTTGTGAACACGCTTCAAAATTTTGAACGCATGTTGCATGACATAATCGCATTCCAACATTTTGGTGCGAAAACGTCTTCGAGTCACTTCGATTGTCTTGGCGAGACGGATTTCTTCTTGACGAGTAAGAAGAGGTATTTCACCCATTTGGGTCAAATACATTCTTACGGGATCGTCCGACCAGGATTCCGCTTCATCGACACCAGCCAGCAAATCTTCTTCGCTGTCTAGTTGTACTTCGCCTTCAGCAGCCACCTCTTCAACAGAGAGGTCATCGGCTACTTCTTCCGCATCATCTAACGAGAGTTTCAAACCCTCGATTTCCACGGCGCTACTTGCGACATCGTCTTCGAAATCGTCCAACAGTTCGTCGAACAAGGCCAATGCTCCTAATACGCCGAGAGACCAATAGTGGTCAGCAGGAAAGAGTAACAAGCAACCGGCCAAGAATTCGGCTTCTCTTTAGGGTTGCCTTCTTCTTAGGGTTACTCTGTATTCTACCACCTGCGAACCGACCGTCGGACCTCCGTGAATAAATAGTAAATCTTTACGTTTAAATGGGTTGGTGGAATAAGCAAAACGGCGACGCTGCTCTAACCCACTCAAACACTTGCCAGGCACCCGTTTATGAGGCGAAGGCAAACATTGCGGATCAAACCGTAGATTGTCGCGGCTTCCTTTATTCCAAAAATTACGACCGTCCCTGCATTTCACACACTTCTCAAGTGCTCGTTATCGCCCCATTTGGGTTTGACTACTTCGAGCCATTGGCTTATTGCCACTGGACGAACGATACAACTTGCAAGCGTAAATTCCACGCTGGACACGTCCTGCGGATTTCGAGATTCGTTCATCCGTTACAACTTTGCAGCCGATGCTATGAAACACTCTACTTAAAGAACGCTCCACCACACCCTCACAAAACCGGAATCACTTTCCGCAACTTAGAGTCGAGAGTTGAGTCCCGTGCGACATCGTTCCATGCACTTACCGATGCAACGCCAAAATTGAATTGCAATTAAAAAAATAACTGCAAATAAAAAGTAACATGGCTCCAACCGTTTAAGTTGGTTTTAGGCAGCATCAATTTGTAAGGCAGGTCGTGCGATGTGCGCCTGGTTCTCAGATAACGGACAAAAGGGAGGTCAGCAGCCGCGATTATTATGAATGGTAATCTACCCGCCGGAGTATTGTCCGGCACTTTATGATGTGGCTAACCCGAGCAACCTTTACGATCCCGTACCCCAAAAAACCCGTGACGTCTTTCTCCATCCCCAAGTTTTCGGCCGCCCATCCATAGATGCCGAGTCCTCTTCGTGCTTCGGTAGGTTACAATAGAGATCTAGTCGTAAGGCTGATCTCAACTTTGACCCAACCGTCAGCTCGACGATTCTTATTCCAATTTTAACTTGAGCATCGCGCCGGTCCAGTCAAATCCGGTTCAAGTTGCTCCGTTTTCGTCCGTTGAACCCAGGCGTGAACCACACCATGGCCAGAAACTTTTTACTCCCCTGCAAGAACTGTGGAACCAAAATCCCCATTACGGTGAGCCAAGCAGGCGAAGCTATAAATTGCCCAAACTGCCAAACCTCAATTCAAGTCCCTACCCTCAGGGAGGTAAACCGGCTCGAGGTTGCTGAAGAAGTCAGGACATCCACACCCGATCGGAGGGAACAAAGCCGAAACGCTTGGCGCGGTGGCCGCGGAATCGTCCTCGCTCTCTGCTTGGGAATTTTCTTGCTCTTCTTGGCTCGAACGAGTTATTACGGCTGGGGCCGCACCACGATAGACACTCGGGGATCAGCCGAGGAAATGATTGCGAGCCTCAACGAACATGTGGACAAAAAAGAAGCTCGTGAACTCATGGCCGATTGGATCGAATCCAACAACTTCTCCCTCTCCGAACAGGGCCGCGAACAAAATCGCCCCACATTTTTCCACAATCAAAAGGCAGCCAAATATGTCGACGGTCAAATTTGGCTCTCCGCCATTGTCAGCGGCATCGCACTGGCAGGATTTGTGGGCACACTCCTGATTTGGCCCAAACCACGCACCCATTAGGCCAAACCGCTGGCGCGCGTGCACCGATCTTGCCAAAACAAACTTGACACTAGATCACGAATAAGACATAAAGCTCCTGTTGTCTAATTTAGCCCTCTCCCAGGAGTTCATCGCATGCCCAAACGTGTCGCGCCCTCACTGCCACGGCTCGCCCTAGCATTCACTTCCTTAGCCGCCTCCTTACTGGCGCTGCCTCTGGCTTTTGGCCAAGAACAAAAACCACAAGA
>JBILTA010000268.1:0-7341 GCA_044371785.1 Pirellulaceae bacterium
ACCAACGACTTCCGCATTGATAAGAGTGCCTCCTTTGGCGCGATCAGGAGTCACTTCGAGCCAATAGAATTTTGTATGAGTTACATCGTCCTGTTTCCAGACGATTTTTTTGGGCCAGCGTTGGCGAGTGAATTGTGCCATCCATGGTACACCTTCTGCATCTTCGCGATCCATCCAATGCCCTTTACCGGGGTAGATCTTCACAAGGTGTTTGTAGCCCGTTGGATCTTTGGTTTCTAGCTCGTCGAGATGTTTGCCCCATTTTTCGGCTACCGAATTGCGCTGATAAGCGGAGTCGTCACCACCCATGAAGAGTGCAAAAGGTAGATTGCGTAAACCGTACGGTTCTGTTTCGTTTGGATGGCCGGCCATCATGCTGGCGGCTGCGAATCGATCGGCCATGCGGGGAGCAACTTGATAAACACCGTCACCGCCTGCGGAATAGCCCATAAGGTAAACTCGATCGGGATTCACACCTTCAAACAAAACCATATCTTCGATGAGTCGTGTAAAAAGAGGATCGATATGGCCTTGGTGCCACAGGTTCCAGGTGTCGGTCGGAGCGCGTGGGGCAACGTAGACTCCTTCTTTGGGTTCATAGAGTCGGATTTGATTTTGCCATTGTCCATCATTGACTCGCTTGGGAGCACCTCCGCCGCCATGCATGGAAATAAACAGGCTGCGCCCCTCAGTCGGTTTCTCACCGAAGAGTTTGTATTCGAACTTCATGGAAAGCTCAGCTTGTTTGAGTTCCTTCGCTTCGAACTCCGCTGTGCGCGAGTCGAGTTCTGCGGCGCGAAGCGCTGAAGATATGAGGGCATGGAGTTCAGTAGCTTCTGCTGGGTTCAAAATTGTGCCCGTAAATGGATCCAAAGCAGGCAGCGAAAGTTGCTTTTCTTCGGCAAGGCTTTTGATTTTTGTCAGAGCTTCTTGTGCTGTGACCGGTGGCTGAGTCCATCCAGGAGTTGCCAAATAAGCGAGGAGCAGCGGGAATAAGCCAATCCGGATAATGCGGTGAGCTGCGTTGATGAATTTCATTCGGACCCGTTTCATTTCGCGAAAGGAGTAATGTTTAGCAATAGGGGTAAGGGACAAAGACGCACAGGCTATCATTGTAATCCTACCGCTTGGTGGAACCCAGCAGTGAGGTTTCCCCTCATAGCCTCTAGTTGCTTTGGAGCTATGGCCGGAATGGGGGGGTGGGCCGAGTTTGGTGATTAGGGTGAAGATGGCTTCAAAAAAATAACTGGATACGTTGAAATATGTTGAAGGAAAAGCGATACATAGTGCCAACGCTGGTGTTTCATACCAACGATGGGCACCTATTCGGTGCTTCGACTCTTCTTTTTGCGAACTCGGAGAATTCAGCGATGTCCGTTAAGGCTTGGTTGGCTGGTATTTTTGCTTCGGCGGTATTGTTCGCCTCTACGGCTGGAACTGTTATAGCTCAGCCGCCAGGTGGAGGTCGTGGTGGCCAGGGTGGTGGTCGCGGTGGCATGATGATGATGGGTGGTGGTGGCGGTGGTGGTGTTATGTCCATGTTCTCGCTGCTCCGTATTGAAAAAGTCCAAGGTGAGGTAAAGATCACCGATGAAGAGAAAGCCGCGTTGGAAAAAGCGGGTGAAAAGATTCGCGAGATGACCGCTCCAGCTGGGGGTGGTGGAGGTTTTCAAAACTTCCGCGACATGTCGGAAGAAGAACGAGCCAAGATGATGGAAGAAATGCAGGCTCGCATGAAGAAGGCTAGTGAAGCGGCACGCGAAGAAATTGAAGCCATTCTTCCTCCTGAAAAATTGTCCCGTTTGCTCGGTATTTTTATTCAGAATACACAGTCAATGCAACAAGTTTTGACCAATCCATTGGTTGTTGACGAGTTGGAGTTGACCGATGAGCAGAAAGAGAAAGTGACCAAAACGGGCACAGAGTTGATGGAAGAAATGCGTTCAGCGATGAGCGAGTTGTTTGGTGGGGGCGGAGGTGACCGCACTGCAATCCAAGCCAAAATGGATGACTTCCGCAAGAAGGGCGATGAGAAGTACAAGAGCATTTTGACGGACGACCAAAAGAAGAAGTTGGAAGAGCTCAAGGGAGCTGAGTTCAAGCTAAGCCCTGAAGAGATGGGCCGTGGAATGTTCGGTGGCGGTCGTGGCCCAGGTGGAGCCGGTGGTCGTGGAGGTCGCGGCGGCGAAGGTGGCGACGCAGGTGCTGCTCCTGGTGGACGAGGTGGTCGTGGTCAGCGTCCAAGTGGTGATGGCGATATCCAATAATTTGGTTGTTGGATTTGAGTTGTACAATTTAGCCCAAGTCGCGACAATAGATTGAGAATTAACGAAGGGGTGTTGAGGTAGACTCGACACCCTTTTTTCATGATGGGATGGGTTCAAAAGCAGTGAAATCCGTCGAGCCTTTGGTTGGAAAACGGTCGCCCATGTGGGCTTTGATTGCCTCGGTGATCCTTTGTGGGTTTCTGGTGGGTGGGCTGACATTTTATGCTGCCATTGTTGTCCCAGCAGCATCTTCTGTTTGGGGTGCTACGGATCAGGGGTTTGTGACACGGCTGGTAACATGGAGATTTAATGCGATTGCAACTCCATGTTGGTTGGTTATGTTGTTTTGGAACGGAAAGTCAGGCGACGGGTCGTTACGTTATTGGCTGTTGGTCATGCTGGCGATTCAGCTTGGGCTTTGGGGTGTACATCAATCTTTGGATTCATTGTTGGATCCTGGCCAGCATGCGGTTGTTGATGAAGTTTCCTTTTACCGCAGGCACCAAATCTACTTGTGGCTCACAACCGCACAGATCCTTATCGGATGGGGATTGGTTTGGAAATTCTGTCGATTGCTTTCGCGAATCGAATCGAGTTGCCGTGTGTAGCGTTATAATCGAGTGGATGTTTGGAATTGCAAATGTAGTGTTGCACTTCTAGTTCGTCTGATGGCCAAGGAAGTAAATGTCGTGAGCGATCAAGAGCTGTGGGAACGTTTTCTACAATTGAAACGTTACGTTGATTTATCGGACGATGATTGTGAGCTGATTTGGGGTCTATATCCGGTCGTTGAGCCACACTTCGGTGCCATGTGTGAGGATTTCTACGCCGAGATTTTGCGGCATTCTGGAGCGTCGAGTGTAATTACCGGTGGCTTAGCACAAGTCGATCGCTTAAAGCAAACTCTCTATCAGTGGTTAACCGAATTTTTTCGTGGTCCATACGATGAAGTTTATGCGAAGAAACATTGGAGAGTTGGAAGTCGACATGTTCAGATAGGGTTGAATCAGAGCTTTACTCAAGTAGCGATGACACGTTTGCGCACAGGTATCATGCATGTGGTATTTGGTGCATTTCAGCATGACTCGGAGAAATTGAAGGCGATTGAACTAGCGATTAGTAAAATGATCGACTTGGATTTGGCCATTATTCAGCTAGCGTATGAAGAGGAATTGCTTCGTAAGCAGCAACAGGCGGAAAGGCTGTCTGCGATTGGCCAAATGGGAGGTGGTATCGCCCATGAGTTACGTAATCCGCTAAACGTTTTGCAAACTTCGCTTTATTTGTTGCAGCATTCTCAGAATATGGATGCTGCTCGCCGTGATGTACATATCGAACGGATGCAGCGGCAGATTCAATTGGCCAATCAGACGATTACAGCGTTGTCGGAATTCACTCGCTTGGGTCCTCTGAATAAAAAGCGGATCGAGATAGTAATCTGGCTCGATGAGATGTTGCGAGATAATTTCGGTGAGAGAATATCACATATTCGCCGTAAGGTTGAGCCATCTGATTTGTCGATATTGGCGGACTCAAGTCAATTGGGAATTGCCGTTCGTAATCTTGTCGCCAATGCTTTGGAATCGATGAGTGACAGTGGAGTGGTTACGATCTCGATTTCAGGAAATCCGGGGCACTCCGAGAGCATAACCATCGATGTGATCGATCAGGGGACTGGTATTCCGGATGACATTAGGGTTCGCTTAACAGAGCCACTTTTCACGACAAAAACAAGAGGACTTGGTTTGGGATTGGCCTTGGTAAGGTCGATTGTGGAACGCCATGGTGGGGTATTAAAGATCCAATCAACCTCTCCGGAGGGGAGTGTTTTTAGAATGGAGTTGCCTATGGTTTAAAATCGTAAATCAATAATTCAATCGAATGCTGCTTTTCTACCATGCTTTAAATGGTTATCTTTGATACAGCATTACTCATTCGTCGTGACACTCCTGCTGTCGCTATCCGCTCAAAATATTTAAGAGAAAGTTCCTTGAGAAATAGCTCTTTGTGCAATTGGAACGACCATGCCTCAACCTAAAGCCTTGCAAAATCCGACTGGATTGGCTGCGCAAAAGCCATTGCGAATCATTTGTGTCGATGATGAAGCGGATGCTCTCGCAAATCTTCGTGAACTGTTGCAATTATTGGGGTATGAGGTGGATGTTGCCGCTTGTGGGCGCGATGCTTTGCGGCTCGCCAGTGAAAATGCGTACGACCTAGCGTTGTTGGATTTTCGCATGCCTGAAATGAACGGCATCGAGCTGGCGGCCAAGCTTAAAGCCCTTTCGCCTTGCATGATTACGATGTTGGTGACTGCCTACATTAATGCCGATCAAGAAAATGATGTGGGGGCTGGCCAGGAAGTACGCAGCGTTATCAATAAGCCTCTAGATATCCATCGACTTGCGAAGATATTGGGAGATGTCCAAAACGAACAAACCGTTCTGGTGGTTGATGATGATCGGGATCTTTGTCAGAACCTCAAAGATGCCTTTGAGCAGATCGGATATCGAGTTTGTTTAGCGTATGACGTCGAACAAGCGCATAAAATGCTCGAATTGGCAAGATTCAGGGTTGTGGTAGTCGATTATCGGTTACCTGGAGGCGATGGAATGAAATTAGCGGCCCAGGTTCGGCATGAGACTCCCGATTGCAATGTCATTATGATGACCGGTTTTCGGAATGAGCTGGCGGATAATTTAGGTGATTTGAAGGCCAAGATTTGTTATAAGCCCTTTGATATTGGTACACTATTGCAAACGGCTCGGGGTAAAGTTGAGGGGGCTTAGTTAGAACCAATCCAATGACTGAAGGCACTACATCATTAACAGTTTTGTTAGTTGAGGATGATGCAGATACTCGTGCAAATCTGTGCGAGCTTCTGGAGTTGGATGGGCATATTGCGGTGGAGTGTTCCACGGTTCAAGAGGCACTTTCGGCAACTCCTTGGGATCGCGTCGATGCGGTGATTCTAGATCGTCGTTTGCCGGACGGTGACGCGGGGATGTTGTTACCGTTGGTAAAGCAAATGGCACCTGCTTGCCCTGTGGTCGTGGTTACTGGCTATCCGGATGTCGATAGTGCCATTGAGGCATTGCGTCAGGGGGCATACGACTACCTTCTTAAACCGGTGAGTCCTGAAGCTTTGCGAGCCAGTTTGCGACGCATTGCTGAGCGTCGCGACGCGATCCAAGAGTTGCGAACGCAACGTGATTTGGCCGAGAGTCTGATAGAAACGGCGCAGGCGATCGTTTTGGTGCTGGACTTCGATTGCGGTTTGGTCCGATGCAATGGATTCTTGAAGGATCTCACTGGGCAAGATGTCCCCCAATCTCATGGGAAAGCCTGGCTGTATGAGTTGATTCCCTCTGCAGATCAACATCGATTCGAAAAAATGTTGAATAATATCTTGCATGGAGCCACTGTTAGCGATCAAGCGTCTCGATTGAAAGTATTCGATGGAACGGAGCGACTGATAAGTTGGTCGGGAAAGCAACTCGATGGCAATCAAGACGTGCGCGGGCTACTTCTTGTTGGACATGATGTGACCGAATTGAATTTAGCTCAGCATCGTTTAGTTCAAAGTGAGCGATTAGCGGCAATTGGGCAGATGATTACTGGATTGGCACACGAAAGTCGCAATGCATTTCAACGTAGCCAAGCGTGTTTGGAGATGCTGGGGCTTGAGGTACAAGATCGTCCTGCAGCTTTAGACTTGATTCAGCGGATACAGCGTGCACAAGATCATTTGCATCACTTGTATGAGGAAGTACGTTTCTATGCTGCACCGATTCATTTGGAGCGTGTATCGTGTCGCCTCGACAGTATTTGGCGGGAAACGTGGCGACATCTCGAACGGGTGTGGAAAGCGAAAGACATTCGCTTAGTGGAGCCTGAGATGGTTCCGGAAATATACGTGCAAGCCGATTCGCATGCACTTGAGCGGGTCTTTCGAAATCTCTTTGAGAATGCGATTATGGCTTCGCCCGCAGCGGCGAGTGTGGAGCTGAGCGTAAGCAATTGTACGTTGGGTGATCGTTTGGGCGTGGAAGTGCGAGTTCGTGATCACGGGCATGGTTTAGATCGCGCGACGCGTGAGCGAATTTTTGAGCCTTTTTTTACCACCCGCACGCAAGGAACGGGACTCGGTTTACCCATTACCAAGCGATTGATTGAAGCTCATGGAGGAACGATTGAATTCGGCTGGCCTGAGGAAGGAGCGGAGGCAATTATTCGGTTTCCGATTTCACCTGAAACGCATCCTCTTTTACTTCCACGTTAGACATGTTCTTCTGAGCTCGTTGCGGGCCTGTTTTGGGATCATCAAATGATCTCCCGGATGTGCGTTTTGGCACAGTGATGTGTCACTTTTGGAGGTGGTCTTCCTGGGACCTGGCAAAAAATTGGAATTCCAGGATGGATTTCTGGCGGATAAGTCCTGATTTAAAAGAAATCAAAGCGTGGTATGCGCTTTGCATTGGTAGATCATCGACGCATGGGAACAGATTCCCGCGTTGCTGATCCTATTCGGACGACTGGTGAGAGTTTTGCTCGTTTGTTCAGTAGATGGGTCGTGCAAGAATAGTCATCAGATAGCCGGATGGGTGGTGCGGAGTTTTTCCCATGCTGCTTCGAAGAATACTTTGTCCAGTCGATTTCTCAGAGTGCAGTTTAAAGGCAGCTGAATATGCTTTTGTTCTTGCGCGGCGATGTCGAGCGACGGTGGAGATTGTGCATGTTTGGCAACCTGGAGGCAAGGGAGTTGATTTCCGGGGCCCAATGTCAGCTTACGTTGGTGAAGAAGCGGAAGTGGGGCGTGCTTTGGAGCGAATACGACCGGCATTTTCGGGGGTTGCCTTTAGGCATCATCTGTTGGTCGGTAATCCGGCTGATGAGATTGTGCAGTTAGCGCTCGAGCATCAGATCGATTTGATCGTGATTGGAACACACGGTCGGACGGGGCTATCGCGTTGGATTCTCGGTTCTGTGACCGAGACGATACTGCGCCGGTCTGTCTGCCCGGTACTGACATGTAAGCATATTTTAGAAAATGAACCTACAACAGCGACAGATG
>JBILTA010000269.1:0-7303 GCA_044371785.1 Pirellulaceae bacterium
CAGGGCTACAAAGATTTCGCGGAAGCGGAAAAAAGTGTCAAAGTTTACAACGGATCCAATGGTGGTATTAAAGCCCTGTTAGATGATGAAAGTGTGGAAGCGGTGATTATCGCTTTACCACTACATTTGCATGCTCCGATCGCAGTTCAAGCGATGATGCGTGGCAAGCATGTGTTGACAGAAAAGTTGATGGCTCACAATGTCGCTCAGTGCAAGGTGATGGCCCGTGTGGCCAAGGATAAAGGCTTGTTGTTGGCAACAGGTCACCAACGTCATTACAGCGTGCTTTATGACAACGCAGTGAAGTTGATTCAGTGGGGGATGTTGGGGCAACTTACCCATATCCGAGCACAGTGGCATCGAGGCAATGTGCCGGGTAACGACAGTTGGCAGCCACCATTACCGGGTGGTATGACGTTGATGGTTGACGGCAAAGAAAAACTGGTAGACCAGATTGCTGCCAAGCTCAAGGGCTTTGAGAAGTCGCTTGCGGGCGAAAAGAATCGCGACAAAATCCAATTGTTGGAAGCTCAGATTGCTCAATGGGAAAAGTTGATCAGCGATAAAGAGGTGGATGCATCGAAGTTTGGTTATCGCGATTTCGAATTGGCCGGTGGTCGTAAGGTATCGGCGTTAGAAGAACTTATTCGCTGGCGTTTGTGGTCGCGAACCGGCGGTGGCTTGATGGCCGAATTGGGGAGTCATCAATTGGATGCTGCGAGCATTTTCTGTAGTGCTTTGCGAAAAGATGGCAAGAAGTCGCGGCCCATTTCGGTGCATGCTTGCGGTGGGCGCCATGTGTTTCCAATGGATCGCGAAGCCGAAGATCATGTTTTCTGTATGTATGAATTCCCTGGGCCTGAGTACGATTCTAAGTTTGTGGGTTACTACAGCGAAGCGGAAAACTATCCACCGAAGGGTGGAATTGTGGATCCTTACACTGTCGATCCGAACAAGAAGATTACGGTCACTTATTCGTCGATCAACGGTAACGGCTTCGGTGGTTACGGTGAAGTGGTGATGGGTACTAAGGGAACGATGATCTTGGAGAAAGAGCAAGAGATTATGCTCTACAAGTCCTCGGATACATCGACCAAAGTGGGCGTCAAGAAAGAGGGTGAAGGTTATTCGCTCGATACTCAAGCCAGTGGTGCGTCCGCAGCTTCGGCAATCACAAAGGCCGCTTCGGAAGGTCCAGTGAGTCGTGGGTACACCGAAGAGATTGAGCATTGGGCTTGGTGCATCCGCAATCGATCGGAAGAGAACAAGCCACGCTGTTATCCTGAAGTGGCCATGGCCGATGCGGTGATTGCGCTCACAACAAACGTAGCGATCAACAAGAGCATTGCGGGTGAAGGTGGTTACTTGCGATTCAAAGATGAATGGTTTGAACGCGATTCGAACGAGACACCTGATGGCAGCGATGTGGAGAAGGAAATGGTTGCTATGGAGAAGTTCGAAATCCTGTAGTGCTGTCTATGTGAGTGGGTAGAATCAAAATTTTATAATTCAAAAAGAGTTGCTTTTGAGGACGAGTCTCAGGGGCAACTCTTTTGCTTTTGATGTGCTGGTGTTGGTGCATATTTTGACGACAGAGTCGATGGCGGTAATGAATAAGAAAGCCAGCGGTTTATGAGCCTCAAAACAAGCCTGAGCGATTCAGATCCAACAGGCAACCGAAGAATTAGGGCCGCATGGTTGGTGACTGGGGTTAGCGAACCGATCCGAGGCGGTTGTGTATTGGTTCGTGGCGGGCGCGTTGTCGAATTGGAGCGGAAGTGCTCAGGGGCGATCGATATCGATTTAGCAGATTCGATTTTGTTGCCAGGTCTAATCAATGGACATACGCATTTAGAATTTTCGGGGCTTGAGCAGCCGTTACCGGCTGAGGGTGGCTTTGTTGAATGGGTGAGAAAGGTGATTGCATACCGGCAAAGTCGTTGGGGAAATCTTCCCAGCGACGAACAGTTGGTAGTGCGGCGTCGGGATTTGCAGAGTGGGTTAGAAGAGTCGTGGTGCAATGGCACGGTTGCGATCGCGGATATCGCGACGAGTCCCTATCCAATCAATGAGTTGTTCGCAGCCGGCTCGATGTCTCCAGTGGTGCACTGGGGCTTAGGTGAAGTATTGGGATGGACCGAAGAGCGGCGGCGCGAATTGCGTGGGGCTTATGAACATATGCAGGCAGAGGCAGAGGACTTTGCACGACCCGCGTTTATCGAAGGTAACGGTAGAGATGATTGTAGTGATAGTGTCGATTATCGGTGGGGTGTATCACCTCATGCACCGTATAGCACGAGTCCGCGCGTGATTCAGTGGTGTATTGAACGCTCGCGAAATGAGCAGCGTTTGTTGGCGATGCATTTGGGAGAGACGCAGGCGGAGATGGAGTGGCTTCAGGGACGCAAGGGGGAGTTTGCAGAGTTATTGACGCGGATGGGGGTCGGGCGTGTCCCCTTGTTGCCGCAATGGGAGAGTTCGCGAGATTATTTGCTGCACTTAGCGCGTGCTTGGCGGGCGCTGATCGTGCATGCGAATTATTTGCCGTCTGAGGATTGGGAAGTTTTGGTTAAAAATCGTGGGCATATGAGTGTGGTTTATTGCCCAAGAACGCATCAACATTTTGGGCATTCGCAATATCCTTTAAAGGCGATGCGTGACGCGGGGGTGCGGGTGTTGGTTGGGACGGACTCGCGCTCATCGAATCCCGATCTGAGTGTTTGGCGAGAGTTACAGACGATAGCGGCGAGCGGGAGTGGATTGAGTCCACAAGAGATATTAGGTTTGGGGACTGATGTTGCGGCGGAAGGGTTAGGGATCTGTCAAGAATTGGGGACGATTGAGCCAGGAAAAAGGGCCCGATTTGCGGTGGCAAAGATCTCCGACCAGGGAGCTTTGAGTGTCTCACGGGAGCGTTTTTGGGATCGGTTGTGGGACAGCAGAGAAGTGGCATTACCGACTGGGTTGGGGTTGTGACGGTAGTCTGGACATTTGGCAACTGAGAAGTCTTGGAATGGGTGTGAAAAAATTTGACAGAGGGCACCTAAAGCGGATACGATACAAATGTGGTCCAGAAAGGATTTCCGATGGGCCATAACTCGTCTTAGATGGTGATATTCCGCCTCCTCTTGTGGATAGTTGGCACGAATCGGCCAACGGTGTCTTGCTTTTCGGGCATCCGTTCATCACTCTGGGAAGAGTGCGGTAGTATTTTCTAGAGGATCTTCGTCGTTAGGGATCTTGAAGTAGGGATCTTAGTTCATGGCCAAGGCGCAACACGTCTGGGGAATCGAAATCGGTCAGAGCTCACTCAAGGCACTTCGTTGCCATTTGGAGGGGAGCCAGGTTGTGACCGATGCTTTCGATTACATCGAGTATCCGAAGATTCTGAGCCAACCAGAGGCCGAACCGGAGAAGTTGATAGCGGAAGCATTGGAACAATTTCTTAGCCGCAATGAGACCAAGGGATGTAAGGTCGCCGTATCGGTGCCTGGGCAGAGTGGTTTGGCTAAATTCTTCAAGCCGCCGCCGATGGATGCCAAGAAGATTCCTGATATTGTCAAATATGAAGCCAAACAACAGATCCCATATGATTTGAATGAAGTGATTTGGGACTATCAGCGTATGCCGGGTGCGTTGATTGAAGAAGGCTTCGCATTCGAAGCCGAAGTGGGGCTTTTCGCGATGAAACGCGATGCCGTATATCGCGCCTTGAAGCCGCTGCGTACTTCAGGTTTGGAAATTGATTTAGTGCAATTGGCGCCATTAGCCATCTATAACATGGTCGCCTATGATCGCTTCGAAGAGCGCTTGGCGAATGACACCTTTGATGCGGAAGCACCACCAAGTTCCACCGTAGTCTTGGCGATGGGGACTGATTCCACGGACTTGATTGTTACCAACGGTTTCCGTGTCTGGCAACGCAGCATGCCATTAGGTGGTAATCACTTCACACGTCAATTGACGAAGGATCTTAAATTGACCTTCGCCAAGGCTGAGCATCTGAAGAAAAATGCGATGGCCGCTGATGATCCAAAGCTTGTGTTTCAAGCGATGAAGCCTGTGTTCAACGATATGGTCACCGAAGTGCAACGATCGGTGAGCTTCTATAAGAGTTTGAACAAAAAAGCCGAATTGGCTGGGATGGTGTTGCTCGGTAACTCGACCAAGTTGCCTGGCTTGCAGCCGTTCTTGAACAAGAACTTGGGTTATGATGTTGAGATCTGCGACACCTTCAAGAAGCTTGAAGGTGGTGAAGTTATCAACTCGCCTGCATTCAAAGAGCATCAACTAGCATTTGGAGTCGTATACGGACTCTGTTTGCAATTGTTGGGGCGTGGTCCGATCAAGACCAACTTGATCCCGAAGGAAATTGTCACCGAGCGTATGATCAAGGCAAAAAAGCCTTGGGCATTAATCGCTGCATCTTTGCTTATGTTGGGCATGCTGGCAAACGTTTATTTCCTGTATCGTCAGTGGTACAAGGTCCATCCTGACCTTTGGAAGAATGCGATCGCACGCGCTGATGAAACGAAGAACTTTAGCGACAACGAAATAAAGATCGATAGCGAGAAGACCAACAAGATCAGCTTGCTGACGGTAATTGGGGCTGAAGTGGCGGGTAATGCAGATAGACGCTTGTTGTGGCTTGAACTTTTGCGAGCCATCAATGCGGCAATTCCTCGCGATGAGGAATTGAAAGGTAAGCCTTATCCACCAGCCAATGAATTTCCCTATCAGTACAGGAAGGATGTTCATGTTGAGAAGGTGGACTCGCGATACTACGACGATTTAGCAACCTGGTTTGATGAGCAACACAAACGTCAATACGAAGACGATCGCCAAGGACGCTTAACGTTGTTGGGTTCAGCGGCGGCTGACGCACCTAAGGCCCCGGCTGCTGGTGGAGTCGCTGCGGACGCAGCTGCCCCGGCGGACGCTGCCGCACCAGCCGATGCTTCGGCGGCCACCGACACGGCTGCAGCCGAAGGTGGAGCCCCTGCGGGAACTGGGCCGACCGGTCCAGGTTGGGTCGTCGAATTGAAGTGCTATCACTACTACCGCGACGACCGGTTGAAAGCACAAGAGCTTCCGAACTGGGAGAAGCAAAACTATGTTCGTCGAACCATCATCGATTTGATCGAAAATGGGTCAATCGTATTGCCAGCCGATCAAACGGGGGCCATGACCACTTTCTCATTTAAAGAATTGGGGATTGGTTTCCCCATGATGATTTCCGGCAGCGCGGTAAACGTGAATATCCCCAACCCCAAATATTATGAATTGACGGGGCAACCGATGCCTGGAGCGGGGCAAGGTTCAGGCTCGTTAATGGGATCGGGTTCCGGTGGCGGTTTGGGAATGCCATCCATGGGATCGGCCGATGATGGAAATGAAGGTTTAATGTCTGGTTCCGGCGGGCGTGGAGGGGGTATTGGTGCGCCTGCAGGCCTTGGCGGTTTAGGTAGTGGAAGCGGCCCCGGTGGTGGTGGGCTTGGTGGCAGCGGCGCTGGCCGGACCGGCAAGATTAAAGACGAAAAAGGTAACGAAGTTGAGCCGTCGTTTAATGTGGTTCGTTACGATTTTGTCATTCAATTCTGTTGGGTTGAAAAACCACTATCCAAACGCGTTGAAGAACGTTTGAAAGCAGAACAAGAAGCGAAGGCGAAAGCAGAAGCTGAAGCAGCCGCTAACGGTGGAGATTCTGTGGCAGTTTCGGAATAAGGACGCGTGATGGCGATACCTTAGTGAAGGGTCGCCACGCAAGAAAGCTCTGTCGATATTCCAAATTCTGCAGGAATGTTAAAAGCTGCAGGATTGTTTTCGAACGGTTTACTCACAAAACAATTACAAGCACGGTATACGCAATAAGGTAATGGGACATGGACCAATTGAAACCTGCCATTGAGTTTTGCAAGAAGCAGTACTTTTGGATTCTGCTTAGCTTGCTCAGCCTAATGAGTATCGCTGGGTTTGTGATGACTAAGATGTCTTTAGCGGCTCAGCTAAAGACCCAGCAAGCAATGGTGGACTCCAAGTACAGCAGTGTGCAGGAAGTTTCGAGCAAAGCTTCCACACATCCGAACGACAACTCTCATAAGGAGATGGATCGGATTGTGGGCGTGATTGCCGAAGATGTTCGAAAAGCTTGGGAGCTGCAATACAACCGGCAAGTGAAGATTATGCAATGGCCTTCTTCGTTGGGCCAAGAAGATTTTGTTCCGCAGGTTGATAAATATCGTCCGATTGAGTCGCTGCCATTTCCGTTAACCGATGATCCGATTGGCTTGCCTTATCGCGAGCGGTTCCGTGATTACGTTGACCCATTGTTCCCACGCATCGCGAAAATCATCGGTGCGAATTGGGAAGCGACCGTCAATGATATCGTGCCGGGTGGCGGTGGTGGGGGCGGATCTGCGGGAGGTATTGGCGCTCCAAGTGGTGGTAGTGGTGGACGCATGGGTGGTCCAGGTGGCATGGATCCAGGCGGTATGATGGGCGGCCCTGACATGGGGAACGCTGCTGCTTTGGGACCAAAGCCTTTGGTATATTGGCAACCTGCTTCGCAACGAGAGCTGATGCAAAGTGTGTTGTGGTGGCATGATAAAAATAAAGCGCCGTCCACACTAGAAATTCTCTACACCCAAGAAGATTTGTGGATTATCGAAGGCTTGATGAACATCATCAAAGCAACCAATGGAGATGCTCAGGAGAATTTTCAAGCTTCCATTAAAGAGATCGAGTTCCTACGCATTGGTAAAAGTGCTGTGGGCCGTGCGGGTACGTTAACCAGTCTTGGAAGTACTGGGAACATGGGCGGCTTGGGAATGGGAAGCGGAAGTAGTGGGATGCCGATGCCCGGAGGTGGAGATGGAGATCAAATGGATACCGGGTCTTCTGGCTCAAGTGCCCCGGCTCCTGGATCTGGCGATATGGAAGGCATTCTTGATGGGGCGATGGATGGAACCGGTGCCGCCCAATCTTCACCTGATCCCGCTTCTGGTCGCTACGTTGACACCGCATTCCAACCTATCAATGGTGAAATGTTGCGTACCGTTGTAACCAGCGGTGCTTTGAATCCGACCGATGCACCTTTGGCGGTCGCCAAACGTGTTCCTGTGCGTATGCGTTTCAAAATGGACCAACGTAAACTCAACCGCCTTTTAACCGAATGCGGTAATGCAGATCTCTTGTTTGAAGTTCGCCAAGTTCGCATCAATACTGAAGCTCACGGAGATGCTGCTGGCATGGGTGGAATGATGGGTGGCAGTGGTGGTGGTCGAGCTGGCCCAACATTGGGTGG
>JBILTA010000270.1:0-7295 GCA_044371785.1 Pirellulaceae bacterium
AGCGATACAAAGGGGCGAGCCAACTGCGTGGCTGATCGCTTTCTCGGCGATGTTGCCCCAGATAGCGATCCAGCCAGGGGAGAAAGTAGAACTGTTGTAGCGGATACTCGGCTTCCATTTCCAGCACATCGGCGAGCTTGGGGTACATCGCTAGGAACTCTTCGATCCGAAAAGCATCTCGAGGACGAAGTTCGACAGCAACGATAATGCCCATGCAACCGACGGCGCATTTCGCCGCACGGAGCAGTTCGGGATCTCGAATGATAGAAATGGTCGGAGCAGAACTAAGTGGATCGTAATGAGCGACATGTATGGCTGTTAGGTAATGTGACAAGCAATGTCGCCCGGAGCCGTGTGTGGCTGTCGAGGTAGCACCGGCGATGGTTTGTTCGGAAATCAAACCCAAAGCGGGCATTGCCAAATCGAATTTGGCCAGTTCATTGATGATGCGTTTAACTTGGCAGCCTCCGCCGATGGTCGCAATGGCTCCCTGTTCATCATACTCCACTTTGACTTCGTTCAGTTTTGCGAGGCTGATGGTAATTTCGCCACTTTGCGCCACCGGGGACCAAGCGTGCAAGCTACCAATCGCACGGATCTTCTCTTTAGGATGTCGTTCAAGGATATCGAGAAGCTCGGCGGTGCTTTCCGGCTTGTAGAAATGTTTGGGTGTGAAAACAACATTCTCACCAAAATTTTTGATTTGAGTTGTCCCCATCGTCTCTAGTCCCTGATAATAGGCAGAGCCCATTTCAGCTTTATTGACTCTACTGGTGTCGGCTTGCATGAGCTACCATACATCCTCTCTGATGCCCGTCTCGATTACAAGCAGATAAAGCCATGGAAGAGTTTTTCAATATTCTACGCACGCAGATCGCCGAACATTGGATCAAAGTCCTGGTGGCAGCGGGTTTTACCATTTTGGGTTGGTTTGTAGGGCGGTGGCGAGCTGCTCGTGATTGGAAAAGAAGGGAGTTTTTTAATCGAATCAACGTTTCGTTGAATACGGTTGTGCAAGGAAAGCTGCTTATCCGCACGGTTCTTGAAAAGTCGTGTGAAGAGGTTTTCTTAAATAAGGTTGCTGTGGATCATTTGTTGCAAGCGGCTGCCAAGACCACGATCGACAATCCGATTATTCCTATCGAAAAAGAGGATCGTTGGTTCTTTTTGAACGCCGTATTGAATGAGCTTTCTGAGACGTTTGCTGCTGGTTTATTCAAACGTGAAGCTGGACAAGGTCACGAATCGATACGCTACCTGATTTGTCTGACGAATGAATGTGATGGTGAAATCAAGACTCGAAAGGTTCGAGCGATGGTGATCCGCAAAGATTTGCTGTTGAAGTTAGCGGAAGAGCCACCTCAATTTGAAAGTCCCAATCATTCGATCCGTTGGAAAACATTGCATGCAATGAAGAATATGTATGCCACCGAACCATCGCACTTTATCGAAGCCGAGATCATTGTTTAGGTGTTGAACTCTGCGGCGCACGGGTTATTTCTTCGGTCTGCACAATTCGCAGTTTTCCATCGCAGCCAACGTTTGGTTGACAGCTGCCACTTGCGATCAATAATCGCCCTTCGTCAATACCGACGATGCCGAGCGATGCTTCGAAGGTGACGTGTTTCAGATCCTGAAAGTCGAGGTTGGTGGTGATAAGAGTTTTCGGATCACCGTAGCATCCGAACCACCATCGCTCATGAGCAAATGTTGCTGTCTGAATCCCCATTAAGGTGTAGCCTGTCGCGAGCGTATGACGCTTCTGTAGCTGGAACTCCGCATCATATTCATAGAGATAGTTTTCCTTGATGCCTGGCTCGAGTCCACCGACAACAATGAACTTACCTGCATGATGGGCAATACCACCAGCCCCATGGATGACCTCTGGAACGGGATAGCGTTTCAGTTCTTCCAAGCTTTCCGAGTGATAAGCGATAATCCAATTATTTGCATTACCTGCTGGAGCATTAAACTTGCCAAGATTTACGGCCACATAGATTTTATTATCTGCCCAGCAGAGATCGCCATGATGATCGGCCACAGAAATCTTCTTGATGGTTTTTCCTGAAAAGTCTGTCTTTACCAGTTGGGTAGTAAAGCTCCAGTAGATGGTGTTGTCGTCACCGAGGCAAACGCCTTGCAGATGTTTGGGATATTTGCCTTCGCAGGTGATACCGTCGAGCTGATTGTAGTTTTGCAACGCAAGGAGATCGCGTGGCCGATCGGTGTAAATGCGATCTACACCAAGCTTTTTGAAGCGGTGTAATGTAGGGAGGTCATTAACGGTCCAGGCACCAATTTCCAAACCAGCAGCTCGGATCTTGGTCACGGTGTCGGGTTGGATCAGTGTGTGATGTAAGATGAGTGATTCGAAACCCAATTCGCGGGCCGTTTTGATATCTGCCTCCAGATCACAGCCGGGTGGTCGGTCCCAAAACACAGGTATATTTGGGGCTAGTTTCTTCACTTGCGTCATCAATTCTAAGTTGCCGTCATTGAAGCCGCACCAACGCTCACAATCTAGCCGCTGAATGAGCTCGATCGCTTCTGGAACGCAGGCCATCTTGGGCTGAATCGACACGCGAGATTTGGTTTGTTGCATTACAAGTTTCAGCACCTCTTCTAGCGTTGGCATCTGGGCCTTGGGACATGTATCGAGCGATAGGCCACGCGTCTGTCGGAACTTGAAAGCAATATCCAAGCCGGCGAGTTCGGAATAGGAGGTTTCGGTAACATCAAGATCCCGCTCCCCTACCCTGCCCGTTCGGCGATCATGACTGACGACTAGTTTTCCATCCGACGAACGGAAGATGTCTAGTTCGATCCAATCTGCTCCCAATGCAATACCACTTTTGAATGCAGCGAGGCTGTTTTCGGGAAACTCGCTTGAGTTGCCACGATGCGCGGTAACACCATTTTTGAGAAAGAAGGTATCGCCAGACGCTTCAGAATCTTGGCCGCAACAGCGTACAGGCTCCGAAGAGAAAAGAATGAATAAACTGGCAACAACAGAATAAAAGAGAGGCTTTAGTAGCATGTACAACTCCTAACGAATCGGCTGATCTGTTAGAAGTTGTACGCCTTTGGTAAGGCCTCGCAAGCAGTTGTAGTGCGGTGCGTTGAAATTCAGGCAAGAACAACGAAATCTTAACTTAGCACCTGCTTCGGCTACGACTCAAGGTTGGGATTCAACTCACTCCATTGCTGCTTAATTTTATCGGCCCAAGGATCCCAGGGTGCAAACCAATTCCAAAAGTCACCAGCGACACTGGTTTCGGGAGATTGGAGCAAATTGCCAAAGAAGGCTTCGATCGAAGCGGTGATCATTTCTTCGGGCAATTCTTGTTCTTCGGTTAGCATGTCCCAGAAGCACGGTTCGTCTGGCAGTTCCTCTGTAAGCGAAGAGTTATCCAGTGATTCAAACGTGGCATGAACCACATTTAGCGATGCGATCATCATCATGGCATCTGTCGGCAAAATCCGGCTATCGCCATCAAAATCGAAGCGGTTCACATGGTCTGTGGAGAGGATTAATAGTTCGTCCGCGTTATCGTCTGTGTAAGCGCGATTGATGTAGTTGATGACTTGAAGGACATCAATAGGGGATATGATCCCGTCTCCATTGGTATCCATCGGAATGTCGGAAGTCACCGTGGTGATGTAAATCTCTTCCGTTAGCTCACCACGCATATTCTCGGTGGGAGATTTGGGATCGATGGGGGTGGGAAGCGGTTCACGTTCTGATACTTGCGGTTCAAAGTTGATACGCCATACGGCTTGGCCGAGATCGGTCCAGTTCCGTTCTTCTAAGTAGTTGGTCGAAAGGACTGTCACAGTAGAGCCGTTGGTTTGGTGGTAGATCCAGTCCGAGCCAAGCTGGACTTCATCCACAACAACGAGCTTACCTTGTTCGTCGATGGTGCTAACATGCACACTTTCGGTGTAACTCCAATCGGGATTGGTGGTGAGGCTTGGATAGGCGAAGTGGTTCGAGAGACTGGTTACTGGATAGGGTTGGTCAAGCATCGTGTTAGGGCCAAAGATCTGCTCGTCGGTAACCTTCTTTTGCTGAAGATCTAAGATAACAATGGCACCATGTGACGGGGCAGTGACCACCATTGGCACAACGTCTGGGCCTTTATTGGACGCATCATCGATGGGGAACGGTGTGACGGGTGTAAAGCCGATCAACACTACGTGTTCATCGCCAAGTGGGAGAAGATGATTGAGTTGCAAACGCTGAGACAGCAGAATGGTGCTTAGTACAGGTTGGCTCGAATCGCGGATGTCCAAGATCTGTACTTCGGCCGGTGCGTCATACGAGAGCAACAGAATTTGATTCTCATTGATCCAACGAGCTGTGCCAATAAACGACTCGACCGTGTAGCTGCCCGTTAAAGTTGTGCCATCCTCGCCATGCTGCAACCAATCAAGAGTCAGCTTTTGATTCCAGGTCTCGTCCGAAACTAGCTCCTGCGAAGCTCGAGCGACGAGCAATTGCGATCCGCTTGGACTTAACTCGAACGATTGAAGATATTCCCATTTTGACTCGATTAGCGGAAGATCGATGGAATCGATTTCTCGCAGCTGATTTTCCGAAACGTCCCAGCGTCGCAGGGCATATTGTGGCACTGTTGATGCGGTGGTGGACATGGGCGAAACCGTGATCAGTGATTCACCGAAAAAGGCGAGTGTGGATGCGCCACCGATCTTTTCCGAACTCATACCAAACCCAGCTTCGGTCATGTACAGATAGCTAAGTTCGTAATTGGGTTCGACAGCCACAGGAGTGTCTGTGGCCATTGCAGTGTTGAGTTCTATTGCGTTTTCTGTATCTTCGCTCGTGGAATCACTGGCGAGTACAGAATCACCGGCCAGTACAGAATCACTGGCAGTTGTTTGTGCTAACGTGTAGAGAGGGGCAGTTTCAAAAGCAATGCCGGTGGGCAATTCAATCGCTTGCATGATCGCGCCTGGGAGAGCGGCTTCATACACCACATCTTGCGAAGTGGGATCGACAACAAGCAAATGACTGCTGATCGAACCGGTGTAACGAAGTTCGGATACGTCCCCGCTATGGTATTGGCTACCAAATAGAACCACCTTGTCTCCTAGGCGAAACATACGCTCAACATGCAAGTCGACATTTAGAGTCGCTGTTTCATTTGCAGTGCCATCTGCCTGTCTAGTCAAGATGTGGAGTTCTGTCGAACGATTGGCATAGTTCGGTCGAGCAACGATCAGATAATCTGCAACTTCAACGAGGAAGGGACTCCCCATTTTGTCGAAGCTCCCGGCAACCAGTGGCGGTAGAGATGCCAGTGCAATATCGGTACCCGTAAGCGTTACAAGTTGGGTATCTGTGTTTGCGTTAACCCCCGATTCTTCCGCCGCTAACGAATGGAGCGGGTCAGTAGACGCAACGATATTCGCTGATTGGAGCTCCAGGTCGATAGCAAAGAGACGACGCAATTCCAAAGATTCGAATCGCAACTTTCGAGCTACCACGGCGATTTCTCCATTGACTAGATTCGCTGATCGTTAAAGTCGTATTACTCCTTTTGGATATCGACTAGCGACTTTAGGAATCATAGTCTTTTTACGCGCGAAATTAGTAATATTCGATTGCTAGCATTTTCCATGTTGTTTGAGTGGTAATTCTGTTGGACTAATGCGTATCCGGTCGCCGCTGGCTTTACGCCAGCGAAACCACGAATTACTGGCTACCAAGCTAAAGCCGCTTGACTCGATCTCCACCACAACTGGCTTCACGCCAGTGGGGTGATGACATGGTAGCCACCCGACACAATAGTCATGATAATTGTTCAACCCGAGAAGACGTACAAATGTTAGTCGACTGAAGTAGTCGATGCCGCATCAACTCATTGCGGCTGGGCGGAGTCGCTTTTATTGAGACGTCAAACGCTCGCCGCCAGGAGTCTGAGTGTGCGATTGGTGGGGCTCGTCGTGTGCAAGCTAGCTGACCATGCCTAGCGTAGAAAGGGTTTGAAGACCACTTTCTACGCATGCAACGAGCTGATGGTTGGTCACATTCACTTCAATACACCCATTTCAATTTGTGATGGATGTTCGGGCGAGCGAAGGATGTTGATCGTTGCCTTTTCAAAATCTTCGGGCTTAGCAAAGTAGATGTTAGGTACAAACTTCTGTGGATTGCGATCAACTAAAGGGAACCAGGTGCTTTGAACTTGGATCATCATGCGGTGGCCAGGCTTAAAGCGATGAAGCACATCGAGCAATTCAATTTCTACTTCGGTAGGTTGCCCAGGAACAAAGGGCTCGGGTTTCTCAAACGACTTGCGAAATCGTCCGCGTAACACTTCGCTGCGGAGCATCCCTTGGAAATTAGGTTGATCAGCCGGATTGGTCGAATCAGGATTGACATCAATCAGTTTCACGACGAAGTCGGCATCGGTATTTGAGTTGGTAACCCATAGTTTAACTTTCAATGGTCCAGCGATGACGAAGTCTGCGGTGAAGGGTTCGGTTTGATAAACCAACACATCCGGACGACGACCCGCGAAGCGTTGATCTTCAACCATGTATTCGATCGTCATTCGCGAAGTGACAACTTCCGTATAGGGAACAGGTTTGGCAGGATCGCTAACGTATGCGTCGCGCCCATCATTGAGCGTGGGGAGGGAGGGCGTCAAGGAACCTTTTTCATTGAGGTACCAAGTTTGCGATGATGATTCTTTGGGTGGCCAATGATTGAAGGTTTTCCAAGTGTTAGAGCCTGTTTCGAAAACGGTCGCTTCCGCTGGAGCAGCTAGGTCTGCATCTTTGAGATATTTTTCAAAGAACGGAAACTCGATTTTTTCACGATAATGGACTCCGGTCTTCGAACCGAACGCAGCGGGGCCAAGTTTGTCGCCATCGTTGCTTGCCCAACCGCCATGATGCCAGGGGCCAACGACCAATACGTTGTTAACATTTGGATTTTGTGACTCGACTGTCTGATACGTTTTAAAGGATCCATAGAGATCCTCAGCGTCATACCAACCGGTTACCACCATCACATGCGGAGCGACCTTTTTGAGATGGGGCAAAATGGCTCGCTTTTGCCAAAATTCATCGCGATTAGGATGTGCCATCATGTCGTTCCAGAAGGGAACTTCACCGTTAAGAAATTGCCGATTGATTTCTTCGATCGTGCCAGCTCGTAGAAAGAGTTCATAACCATCGAGGGTTGGCAGAACTTTCGGTGCAACGCGTTCGGTGCTCGGGCCTCGGCGCTCTTGAGCATTGTTATTGAGCCAGCGGTAAGCATGGGC
>JBILTA010000271.1:0-7275 GCA_044371785.1 Pirellulaceae bacterium
ACACGAGCTGACGACAGCCATGCAGCACCTGTGCAAAGGCTCCCCGAAGGGCACCCCGACCTTTCAGTCAGGTTCCTAAACATGTCAAGACTAGGATAAGGTTCTTCGCGTAGCCTCGAATTAAGCCACATCCTCCACCGCTTGTGTGAGCCCCCGTCAATTCCTTTGAGTTTCAGCCTTGCGACCATACTCCCCAGGCGGAGCACTTAACACTTTCGCTACGACCGAGAGGATGTGAGGGTCCCCACAGTCTAGTGCTCATCGTTTACGGCTAGGACTACCGGGGTATCTAATCCCGTTCGCTCCCCTAGCTTTCGTTCCTCAGCGTCAGAAAAGACCCAGTGAGCCGCTTTCGCCACCGGTGTTCCTGATGATATCAACGCATTTCACCGCTCCACCATCAGTTCCGCTCACCTCTGTCTTCCTCTAGCTAAACGGTTTGAAGCGCAGTTCCTCGGTTGAGCCGAGGGCTTTCACACCTCACCTGTTTAGCCGCCTACGAACTCTTTAAGCCCAGTGATACCGAATAACGTTTGGACGGTTCGTCTTACCGCGGCTGCTGGCACGAACTTAGCCCGTCCTTCCTCCAGGGATCACTCAATCCATAAAGATAACTCTATGGAAGTTGCTCCCCCTCGACAGCGGTTTACAACCCGAAGGCCTTCATCCCGCACGCGGCATCGCTCGGTCAGGCTTGCGCCCATTGCCGAAGATTCTCGACTGCAGCCACCCGTAGGTGTCTGGGCAGTGTCTCAGTCCCAGTGAGGCGGGTCATGCTCTCACACCCGCTACCCATCATCGCCTTGGTAGGCCATTACCCTACCAACTAGCTAATAGGACGTGGGCTCATCCCTAGACGGAATCACACCTTTGGTCCATAGACATTATCTGGTATTACCAGCAGTTTCCCGCTGCTATCCCAGGTCTAAGGGCAGATTCCCACGTATTACTCTCCCTTCCGCCGCTTTCCGTGTATTGCTACACATCGCGCTCGACTTGCATGCCTAATCCATGCCGCCAACGTTCATTCTGAGCCAGGATCAAACCCTTCAATTGTGTATGCATACCCTAAGTTTCAGTCTTTCGAAATCCACTTAAGGTTATCTAGCAAATTGAGAGCCTGTAGCTCGTTGGTGTCGGTGGTCTTCCGACACCCAATTGTGAAATCAAAAAAACATCACAACCTTAACTCAAGTTCAAAGTGACTTTCGTCACTTCATTTTGAGGGCTAACCAACCAAATTGTCAAAGATCAAAGTTTAAAACCGCTTAGCTCTCAAGTTAACCTTTCAGTCAACTTCGCATCGACCTGTCTTGTCCAACTCGCAAGTTGTTTTCAACTGGTGAGTTGTACCTTATCGGCCTTTTGCTTGTCAAAGCTTAGCTTCATTTCCTCTTAACTTATCCGCTTCTCAATTTCTTGCAACCTCAAATTGCAATCAATTTTTTGTGTCGCGTTTCGTTCGAGGGAGTAGTATGTTAGCAGCTTAACTTTCGGCGTCAATCGCTTTTTTGTTTTTTCTGCTAACTTCTTGCGATCACTCGCAAGACCTTTTCGTCGCTTTAAGTACCGCGTCTAGAGTCAAACTGTTTCCAGTCCTTCTAGTCTGCCAGTTCTTGTCACTTTTTACAATGACCACCTTTGCGTGTTTCGCAGAGGTCGTTGCGACCAAGGAGCCAAGAATGTATCGACCACCTGCCGACCTAACAAGAGCCTTAGAGCAAAAAACGAGATGTTTTTTCGGATTGTCATAAGTGTTTGCTGTGTAATAGTTTAGGGAGAAATGATTGGTTTTTCCCCAAACGGTAACGGCGAAACGGGGGCCCTTCGCGGTGTTTTCGCCATAGCCCCAACCCTATCCGCTTCTACTTCTGATTTAACAAAGAATTGGCCAAAGTTCCCGCTTCATCTAGCAGCATCGATAGCTGCGACCAAAGCAGTCGTAAGGTCAATGATGTAATCCCCAGCTGACGCAGTACATTGCCTGCCGGAGAAAGAGTGTTATTGATTCCAATGGAGCTCCAGCCTTGCCGGGACACTAAGTAATTGGAGACTGCGACGCAGCCAACCAATGGCTGAGTTTCTAAATCGCACAAATGGCTGCGGTGATGATATCTCGCCGCAGCTGTTACCCAGTGCGGGGCATCCAAGTGCTCAAGATATTCATACCCAGCATCGGCATGCGATAGCGGGAAATAGCTCGCTTCCTGTTCTGGAGCCATCGCCCCTTCTTTGGCCAGCGTCAACCAGTGCTGCCAACGAACTTCCTGTGTTGATTCGATTTCGATCCAGCCCACATCATGGCACAGCCCAGCCGCATAAGCGTCCAGCGGATTGCAGGTCTCTGTGACGCGAGCAATCGTTTCTGCTACGTGAGCCGTCGCTACACTGTGCCGCCAAAGATAATGCCGACTATAAGCCTCCACACTTCGCTCTTCTTGAAACAATCGGGAGAAAGTGGCCGTCAGTCCAAGCATGGCAAGTTGAGCTGGTGTAATCGCTCGTTCCAACTGCTGAACGTTTTTAAACTTCGCTTGTAAGCCAAGGATTCCGCAATTCGCGGCCTTCAGTAAACCGTCTGACAGGAATCGATCTTCCGATGTCCAGCGGCCCCACTCGGCTTGGGCTGGTTGGTCCGAGGCTTGGAGTCCCCAACGCAGGGGCTCTGCAGTAATAGAGCTAGTTTCCGTGCTTAATAATGGTGCGTTCATCTAGGTGTGATCAAAGTTGCAAGGCTTGGAGAGGTTGTGGCTAATCCAGCGAGGGCGCTTTCCCGTCCACATTTCTCGCGGCCCAAAAACAGGCTGAAATTCCTGTAGGCCTATGCGTGCTGTGGGACGTAAGTTCCATCCCTCTAAAACCAAGTTTGGCCTCGGAGGTAATCCCCTCGATCGGGACAAAGGAATGTAGCTTTCACTATGGGGCTTGGTGCAAAAAGTGGGGGGAAATTTTGTCGCTCCCACTGATCGCCCATTTTTTAGCACTTGTAGTCCGATTTCTGGCAATCAGCCTATTCGTAACCTATGGTTCCCGAAGCCAAGGGTTACGCTCCAGGCATTCCATCGACAAACAACGCGATTGTGCGGGTTTTAACGCCTATCCGTATCGCGGTTACAGCGATCGATAGAGTTAGCTGATGGGGTGGTTACCAAAATCCTCGGTTGTGGGCGGGTGTTTTCTCGTTAAACGCAAAACGCTTGTTCGTTTCCTCCCCGTTCGCTGTTGTACAGACGATGTAGGATCATTTGGATGTCGGCTACCAATCAAGACGTTATTGCAGATCAAAAGCTTCAAGAGATTCTCAATAGGATCAAAGGACGCTCAGGTACCGATACGTCCAAAATCAACGATACTCCCGCCGAAACTCCGCGCACTAATACTAACCAGCAGCCCATCCGCACAACCTCACCGCACCCCTCCAGTGCAACAGGCGGCCCTGTAGCACAACCTAATGCGACGCCAGCACGTCCAGCAGCTCCCGCTCCTACCGCCTCCCCTGCTCCAAGACCGATCCCGGTGGCCCGCAAGACTGAATTGCCCATCCCGCCAGGTTCCGTTCTAGAGGGAATCTTAAAGCAGAATACGGCTAAGCCTAAGCCAGCCGAAATCACTGAAGTTGAAGCTCGCCAGCTGGCAAGCCAAGGGTCCATTCCGGTTTCCACTCTTGACGCGACTCCTGCCCCCCAAGCCGCAGATGCCTCTGTTTCAAGTGCACCTAAAGAACGATACTTTCTTACCTCCAATACTGACGAGCCGTTTATTCCCAGGGAACCAGAAACTCTCCAGGAAACGGGCTTAACGGAAACGCTACTCGAAGAATTGATTCTGCGGTATTTGCTCGCTCGTGGTGAAGCGTCTGGACGCTTAATCTCCGATCAGATTAAACTCCCGTTCCGCCTTCTCGATCCGGTTCTTTCCAGGCTCAAGCAAGAGCAGTTGACAACGTATCGCGGTGCAACTTCGATCAATGATTACATTCACTTGATCACTGATGCAGGTCGCGAACGGGCTCGAGTGTACAATCACAAAACGACTTATTACGGTGCCGCCCCTGTTACGCTCAAGGAGTATATCGATTCGGTTAAGCACCAAAGCATCGAAGATCAGCGTCCCACCGAGGTCGATCTACGCCGAGCATTTAGCGACCTCTTGGTCGAGCCACATCTAATGGAACGGTTGGGACCTGCGATCAATAGCGGACGTGGGATGTTCTTGTTCGGTTATCCGGGTAACGGTAAGACGAGTATTGCAGAACGTATTACCGCGGCATTTGGTAAATACATTTGGATTCCACGCGCATTGATAATCGATGGCGAAATCATTCGACTCTTTGATCCAATGTTGCATGTTCTTGAAAAACCATCGCAGCCACATGGGTGGCTCAATAACTCACAAATCGATCAACGTTGGCTCCGTATTCGACGACCTACAGTCGTCGCGGGTGGTGAGTTGACCATGTCCATGCTCGAGATCACACGTAACTCAGAATCGAAGATCAATGAAGCGCCGATGCAAATGAAAAGTAATTGTGGCGTACTCCTGATCGACGACTTCGGGCGTCAAAGAATGAGTGTCGATGAATTGCTCAATCGTTGGATTGTGCCGTTGGAGAAACGCTACGACTATTTGAATATGGTCAGCGGCAAAAAGACCCAAGTGCCCTTCGACCAGCTGGTAATTTTCTCTACTAACTTGGAACCTAAAGATCTTGTCGACGAAGCCTTCTTGCGTCGTATTCCGTACAAGATTGAAGTCTTGGATCCATCGGAAGAATCGTTCCGCAAATTGTTCGAGATCATGTGCCAAAAACTCACGATTCCTTATCGACCTGCGGTCATCGATTATTTGGTGCAGAAGCATTACAAAGAAGCCAAACGTCCTTTCCGCAATTGCCATCCACGTGATTTGCTGATGCAAGTACGCAACTATTGCCTCTACAAAACCAAACCGCTCGATTTGTTACCCGAGTATTTTGATTACGCTGCCGAAAACTATTTCTCGGTGATGTAACCGCATTGGCCCAATAATGTGAAAAGGAGTTCCATTTTCGTTTTCTCTAAAAAACTTCGAGCTCATGTCGAATTCTGAGTTCGCAATTCGACTATCACTGCAGTGTTGACGGAATCGGGCCAATTTCGCCGAATTCAGCAGAGGAAAAGAGATGAAGTTTGTTTGCATGGGATTCATCGAGGAATCCAAATACGCGGCTCTGCCTGAAGTCGAAGGCCAGCGAATAATGGAGGAATGTTTTGCCTATGACGACGAGTTGCGGCGCGGCGGGCATTTTCTGGGTGGCGAAGCACTTCAATCCGCCAGAAATGCAGTAACCCTTAGGATTAAGAATGGTTCGGTCGAGGTTACCGATGGCCCCTATGCCGAAACCAAGGAAATGCTCGGCGGGATATTGCTGTTAGAAGCTCGCGACTTGGAGCAGGCTATTGCGCTGATGTCACAGCATCCTGGTGTAAAGGTCGGCCCTTTCGAAATTCGACCCGCCGACGAAGGAACCAATAAGCGGATTGCTGAACGAAACGCTGCTTTGAGAAAAGAGCTCGGAAAAACGGTCAGTATCTCTCATCGGGTTGGCATCAAAGCCACCATTGCCGAAGTGTACGAAGCCCTCTCAACCGTAACAGGTGTCGCACGCTGGTGGACTGGTGATGTGAGCGGTGAATCGAAAGTCGACGGTACACTGCACGTTCGGTTTCTGAATACGGATGGCGCACAGCTAGGTTCGATGCTCATCCGAGTGCTCGAGCTTCAGCCCAATCACTCTGTGCATTGGCGTTTTGAGTCTGGGCCAGCAGAATGGATAGGGACCGAAGTCACCTTCGTGCTCAAACAAGAAGGTGAGTATACGATCGTGCTTTTTAGTCACAACGGCTGGCGTGAAGCGGTCGAGTTTACTGCTCACTGTAGTATGAAGTGGGCAACCTTTTTACTGAGTTTGAAGAATGAAGTGGAAGCGGGACGAGGCTTGCCCTCTCCCAATGACCAAAAGATCGATAATTGGAACTAGGCATACGACAGCTTATAAATTCGGATGATTGTATGAATCCTAATAAGAACACGATTTGCCTCTGGTATGAACGCGATGCGGTAGGGGCTGCAAAGTTCTATGCAGATACATTTCCTGATTCCGCAGTGGGGGCAGTACATCGCGCACCGAGCGATAATCCATCGAGCAAAGCGGGTGACGTGTTGACGGTCGATTTTACGGTGATGGGCATTCCTTGCATCGGACTTAATGGTGGACCTGGCGTTCCGCACAACTGGGCATTTTCGTTTCAGGTAGCTACCGAAGACCAAGCCGAAATGGACCGTTATTGGAATGCCATCGTTGGCAATGGCGGAGTGGAGAGTCAGTGTGGCTGGTGCATAGATCGTTGGGGTGTGAACTGGCAGATTACTCCCATCATCTTGACGAAAGCGGTTAACGGCTCCGATGCAGATGCTGCCAAACGTGCCTTTGAAGCGATGATGCAGATGAAGAAGATCGACATCGCAGCGATCGAAGCTGCCATTGGTAGTTGAGATAGATATCCAACGCTTTGGACAGCCAACACTTTCGCTGTACAACGCCCGGCCCACAAATAAACCCAAGTAAAACTAAAAGGAATTTATTATGTCCAACTCTCCAAACTCCGTGCGATTACATCGCGTACTGCGGGCACCCGTTGAACGCGTCTATCGCGCGTTTCTAGACGCAGATGCCTTGTGTCGCTGGCTACCTCCCTATGGTTTTCTGGGCAAGATTGATCGCATCGATGCTCGTGAAGGAGGCGGCTTTCACATGTCCTTCACGAACTTTGAGACCGGCCAAGGTCATAGCTTTGAAAGTACGTTTATCGAGCTTGTCCCCAATCAGCGTATTCGCCTGGCCGACAAATTTGACGACCCCGCCTGGGCTGCCGATATGGCCAAGACCATCACGTTAAGGACGGTCAGTTGCGGTACCGAACTCGAAATTCTGCATGAAGGGTTTCCCGAATTTATACCACTGGATATGTGCTATCACGGTTGGCAAGAATCTCTACTTCAACTGGCACAGCTCGTGGAACATTCGATGCCCACTGAAAAAGAATAGCGCAGTCCGTTCGAGCAACCCTCAGCTCAGGCAGTTAAGTTCTCTGATAAGCGAATTGCAATGTCGTGAAACCGCACGCTCATTGCGCTGCAATGCTGGCGACCCATCATGCCGAGAGAGTTCTAGGCAGAACTTCTTAGCGGTTTGCGTGACCGAACCAGGAAGAAAGGGAACACTAATTGGCACTA
>JBILTA010000016.1:0-21398 GCA_044371785.1 Pirellulaceae bacterium
TTTCTTCCCCACCCCCACCTCAGAGCGACTCCCCAAAACCCACGCCTGTCCTCGCCACCTCTCCCATAAATCCCATAGACACCTGTCCCCGACTGCCTGCCCCCCCTTAAACGAAGCCTGTCCCCGATTTTCATCGAATTTCATTAAACGAAGCCTGTCCCCGAATTTCACGGTTCTGCGCATCCCAAACAATTTGCCACAAAACGAATCAGCACAAAAACGCGAAGAGATTAGAACGTTAGCAAGTTGAGAAGCCGACAAAAGCGTCTGACGGTCCGAATTTGAAAAATGATAGACCTAAGCAGTGCTTAGCACGTTCAGAGAGAGTCTTCTTAATCAAGACTGAAGCCAATATCCGCTACGACGAAACAAATTCGACAAGTTGCAGAATGCAAATAGATTGGATAAATGACAAGAATCCGCGCAACGGCAAACGTGTCATGCAAGTCGCATAATCAAGAAACTGAATAGGGAACTGCTTAGCCCCAGACTATCTCAACAAGGACAACCATTCAGATTGATCAAGCAGCGTTTCCCCTCTCGCGCAGCTAACTGCTTCAGAATTTCCCTATTCTCAGATAAATAGTGACCTCGAACTTTTGCTTTCGCAAGCATCTGCTGCTGCTTCGCCCATTTCTCGTGCTTAATCCCCAAGCGATCGAGGATTGCGGCAGCTTTCTCAGAAATTGAAGCCTTACCTTCTCTAGGTATTCTTCCCGCCTCATCTACAAGTATCATGTATTGAATAAGTGAGAGCCCATCAAACATCCCAACCTCATGCGCACCTTCGCCACGATTTTCGATGGATAGCAACCACAGCGACTCCTCTCCATTAAACGAATCCTTTTCATCTAAGACACAATTCTCATATCGATCAACCAATTTCGAGAAAGCTGAATTGCTAATCGCATTTTCAAACCTCGATCGAAACGATGTGTATTCTGCAGCCTCAGGCACATCCACAATCCCGGCAGCCACTGGATTCAAATCAATGTAAATCGCTACATTCAGCAACGCCTGGAAACCAATCACCGCTACCGATTTAAACCGCCCTTGAAAAAGAGTTCCTGAGCAGTTTTCCAGCTTGTTTACGAAAACCGACAATGGCTGCTTCAGAAATCGATGAAACCAACCTAAGTCGGTCAACCGCTTCCTAAGCTCCTCAACATAAGCCCGATCCTTCGCTTTATCATCGATCCAGAATTGAAGCTCCTCACCTCTCAATCGCTCGCGTTTTTTGTTTTTTGGCGGACAAAGCAGCGCCCATCGATTAACTACCTCAACAGGACTCCAATTCTTTGCCAGCTCAACGTTGACGTGTAATAACAGATGGAAATGAGTCCCCATAATTGCGTACCCACCAACGCGAATTGCGAATAACTTTGAGAGGCGGCGCAATTCACTTTCAATTCGACATTTCAGTCCCTGCTCGTACTTCTCCAAGATATTCAGTCCACGCGCGATTCTGCTAATACAGTGATACCAGCGAGTATCGTCATAGTTCACCGTATTGCGACGAGCTGTAGTCATTGTCCCATCCCTAGCGTAAGAAAACCGACTTGCTTAACCCACCTCCGCTCACACGAAACAGCTCATCCCTGTAGCAAAAGACCAGTATGTCACAAAACAACACTTCATGTCAACAAAATACATTCTTTTTGTTCAAGTATCTTAAAAATAGTACACATAAGTACTCTCTAAATTCTCAGAAATTTGCTTTCGCATTTTTCAGCCCCTGGTGAAAACTCATTTTCCTTTAGCCCAAGACATCAAACTTGTATGATTAAGGGGGCCCCCCGCTTGTCTCAATCCCTACCTTTCGCTGCAGGCCCCACGATGCCCTTACCGAATCTCTCCTCACGTACGAAATCATGCGCGGCCTGCCGAGCAAGATTAGCCAAGCCTGTCCCCGTACGTGATTCGAAAATCGGGAAACATGAGACACATCGCCTGTCCTCGTTTGTGCTAGGGTGGCTTAGAGTTGCGACACAATGCCTGTCCTTGTGTGGCTGGTTGGCAATCTGGGTGATGTTTGCAATTGGAAACTTGCGGGCACAAGAACAACAACTGGAACTCCTTTCCGTCTCACGCATCTGGGACTCAGCAAACCACAATGCATTCACGGACCTTGCCTACTTCAAAAATCGCTGGTTCTGCGCTTTCAGAGAAGGCTCGCAACACGCGTCCCCGGATGGCTCACTACGAATCATTACTTCCACCGATGGCGACAAATGGGAAACCGCTGCCCTCATCACTTCCTCAAACTCCGACCTGCGTGATGCTAAACTCTCCATAACCCCTGACCAACAACTCATGCTCAGCAGCGCTGAAGCACTGCACGATAAATCCGATACGTCCCACCAATCCATAGCTTGGTTTTCAACCGATGGTTACCACTGGTCAGAAAAACAAACCATCGGTGAGCCCAATTATTGGCTCTGGAGTGTCACCTGGCAAAATGCCACAGCCTTCAGCATCGGATACAACTGTTCTTCAGAAAAAAATATTCGCCTCTATTCCAGCCAAGATGGAAAACAGTTCAAACCGCTGGCTTCGAGCCTCTTTTCATCAGGCTATCCTAACGAATGCTCTTTCGTCTTCCAAAATGACCAAATCATCTGCCTCCTCCGCCGTGATGGCAATCCGAATTCCGCGCTCCTTGGTCTAGCCTCACCACCGTACCTGTGCTGGAACTGGCGTGAACTAAATGTACAAATCGGTGGCCCTAAACTCATCCGATTAAGTGATGGTCGCCTACTAGCCGCTGTCCGCCTCTACAACAATCAAGTTCGCACCTCGCTTTGTTGGCTCAATACCACAACCGGAACACTCGACGAAGCTCTAACACTTCCATCCGGCGGAGATACCTCATACGCAGGCCTGGTCATCAAAGACGATATACTCTGGATAAGCTACTACTCATCACACGAAGAAAAAACCGCCATCTATCTGGCGAAAGTTCGCATCCGACCACGCAACATTGATCTCGGCTCTCGTCGCGAACTCTTCATAGACCACTTCCTCATCGACAAACTATCCAATACATCACTCCAACTCCATCCTCCCCAACTCGCTCCAACAACAACCCAACCCGCAAACGCTCTCGAATACGGCACTATCATCAAGGACGGCAGCCTATTTCGTCTTTATACCCGCGAAGGCCGCGGCGCCAAATTCGATGGCGACTCTACTGAAGTCACACGCTACTGCGAAAGCACCGATGGCATTCACTGGACTCAACCCAACCTCGGACTCATCGAGATCGGCGGAGACAAAAACAACAACGTTATCCTCAACGAGCCACCATTCTCACATAACTTCGCACCCTTTCTCGACCTCAACCCAAACGCACTTCCCGAACAACGATTCAAAGCCCTCGCCGGTACAGTAAAAACGGGCCTTTTCGCTTTTACGTCCGCAGATGGCATTCACTGGCAAAAACTACAAATCACACCCGTAATTCAATACACCAAGGAATACGCGTTCGACTCTCAAAACGTCTCCTTCTGGTCCGAATCCGAACAACAATATGTCTGTTACTTTCGTCACTTCCTCGACAAAAAACTGCGCAGCGTTTGTCGTACAGAATCTGCAGACTTCATTCACTGGAGCGAACCCAAACCACTCCAACCCAACCTTCCCGGCGAACACATCTACACCACATTAACCCAACCCTATTTCCGCGCCCCTCACATCTATATCGCCACCCCCACCCGCTTCCATCCAGATCGTGGCGAAAGCACCGATATCCTCTTCATGTCCGCCCGAGGCCCATCTAAGTTCGATCGCACCTTCCGCGAAGCCTGGATCCGCCCCGGTCTCGATCCCAATCGCTGGGGCAACCGCTCCAACTACGCCGCATGGAATATCGTGCAAACCTCCGACACTGAAATGACTCTCTACACAACTCCATTCCGTCGCTTCATACTTCGACTCGACGGTATTGCCTCACTACACGCAGGCCCCGACAGCGGCGAAATGCTCACCAAACCCTTTCAATTCACCGGCTCACAACTGGAACTCAACTACTCAACCAGTGCTGGCGGCAATATTCGCATTGAAATACAAAACGAATCCGGCCAACCCTTGCCCGGCTTCTCGCTCGACGACGCTCCATTTTTTGTGGGAGACTCCATCGCCTCAACTTACCAGTGGAAAAATAACCCATCTCTCAAGCCACTCGAACATAAGAACATCCGCCTTCGTTTCGTGATGCAAGAAGCCGACATCTTCTCTCTACGTTTCATCGATCCCACCAAATAACTCGAGACGATCATGAACCCAAGCAAATACTACCCGAATACGCCAACACTCCTCACTTCTCTATACTTCTGGCTTAGCCTATCACTACTTGCATTCGCCTCGCCACCTAAACCGGATTTCTTCAGTCAACATATTCGCCCCCTTTTCAAAGAACGTTGCTTCGCCTGCCACGGTGCGCTGAAACAAGAAGCCAACCTCCGTGTCGATACAGCGGCCTCCATCATCTTAGGTGGCGATAGTGGTCCAACCATCAAACCCCATCACCCTGATGACAGCCTCCTGCTTACACGCATTACGTCATCCGATCTCTCAACACGAATGCCACCAGAAGGCCACGCACTAACACCGAAAGAAATCGACTCCATCAAAACTTGGATATCCAATGGAGCTCACCCCCCTACCGAAGATCAACCCGAACCCGCCCCAACGGATCACTGGGCCTTTCAACCCATCACCCGACCACCTATCTCCATAGCAACCCAACAAAACTCTTTCGCCAATCCCATCGACCATTTCCTTTCCATCGAACTGACCAATCGCCAAATCTCTCCTCTACCAGTAGCCGATCCATCGCTGCGCATTCGCCGACTCTACATCGACCTAATCGGCGTCCCACCAACCCCCCAACAACTCGATCTCTTTCTAAATGATCCCTCCCCCGACTCATATAACCAACTTGCCATTCGTCTTCTTTACTCGCCCCAGCACGGCGAACGTTGGGCTAGACATTGGATGGATATTTGGAGATACGCCGATTGGTTTGGGCGACGCTACGTTCCGGATGTATGGAACAGCGCCCCCCAGATTTGGCACTGGCGAGATTGGATCGTCCGCTCACTCAACGATGATGTCGGCTACGATCAAATGATCCAAGAAATGTTGGCAGCGGACGAAATCAAACCCGGCGATCCAACCTCAGCCGTCGCCACTGGTTTCCTCATCCGCAATTGGTATGCCCTTAATCCCAACGACTGGATGCGAAGTAATGTCGAACACACCGGAAAGGCATTTCTCGGATTAACTTTTCAGTGCGCACATTGCCACGATCACAAATATGACCCAATCACTCAGGAAGATTACTTCAGCTTTCGCGCATTCTTCGAACCGATTGGTATCCGTCAAGATCGAATCCCCGGCCAACCGGACCCCGGCCCGTTTCAAGAATACGAATACAGCACACAACGCAAAGTACAACGCCTCGGTATCGTCAGTATCTTCGACAAGACCCCCGATTCCAAAACATTCTTCTATACAAACGGGGACGAACGCAATCGCGTTAATGACCACTCACACATTAACCCAAACGTCCCAAAATTTTTGGCACACCATTTTGTCCATCCCATCGATCCGCTCCATCTACCACCCCAAGCTTCCTACCCAGGCCTAAATCCCGAACTTCGAATTGCCCTGCAAAATGAGGCACAACAAAAAATCGATCAAGCCAGAGACAACCTCACCCAAATTAAATCGCAATGTGACTCAACTACAAACTCCTCAACACTTCAATCCGCCTTGGCAAAACTTCACAAAGCAGAAACACAATACAACAACGAACAACTTCGCGCCGAAACAAGCTCCGCGGACTCGTCTGAGAGTACTCCACTCGCGGGCCTACAATCACTACTCCTCAACGCAACCGTCGGTCGAAGAATGATCTTTCGGTCCTTACCGGAAGTCAATGTTCCATTCAGCCAAGCTCTTATCTCTTTCGATATAGCAATTCTCTCTCAAGCGCATTTCAACTTTCAACTCACTCGCGATAGCTCACAAGGCCTAACCGCCACGTTCGTCGGCTTTGAGAATGGCGAAATCCGAGCCTACCAACCTCACTCATTCCAAGAATTCGTCGTTGCCAAAATTGACATTTCAAAGCCCTCGCATCGATTTCATGTCGAACTCCAAGTCGATCTCAAAAAAGACCAATGTCTTCTCACCATCCAAACACTCTCTAGCCGAGAGACTATTGCCAACAACATCCCCATCGCTCTGAATCAGTGGAATCCGTACAACGATATATCAAAGGGTATACTCTTCGATGCTCGTCCTGGAGCACTAGCAGCTGTCGACAACATTTCTCTCAACATTATTGATCAAAACGCACCTACAACAACTGCTCTTCTGCAAATCGATTTCGAACCATCTGACAACGCCATCAATTCTGAACTCATACCCACGAACCACTGGCAAGCACTCTCATTTAGCAATCCACCCGCGGACTCGCGCATCGTCAACAAACTCCCGTCGATCACAACTCTTGCTCGCGAAAAAGAGTTAGCCCAACTACAACGCGCCGCCCATCGACCTCAATTGAAACTTCTGATGGCAAAAGCTCAACTCGTCGCCGCTCAAGCAGAACTCGAGGCACTGCAGGCAACGATACTAGCAGATAACCAAAAAGCACTACTCGCGCCCAACTCACAGTTATCCACCGAACTTCGCGACCTTACAACTATCGCCCTAGAACTGCAACGTTTGGCAAAGCTTCGCCATCACGAAGCAAACTCCTTTGCCGCAGAATACGCACTGGCTGAATGCGAAGCAAAACCCGATACCGACTCCAATCGAAACGCAGATATCGTCGCAGCTACTTCCGCTTTGAATCAAGCCTTCGCTGCACTAAACATCGCTCGAAACGATTCTCAACTTACATCATCCGAAAGCTATCAACCATTAACTCGCACATACCCCACAACCAGCACGGGTCGACGCAAAGCTCTCGCCGAATGGATCACACATCGAGATAATCCGCTCACCGCTCGCGTCGCCGTCAATCACATTTGGATGCGACACTTTCACAAGCCACTTGTCCCCAACGTATTCGACTTCGGCCGCAGTTCTCCACCTCCAAAACAACTTGCCCTCCTTAATTGGCTAGCAGCCGAACTCATCGAATCAAACTGGAGCATGAAACGAATCCATTATCTCATTGTCACCAGCCAAGCCTTCCAAAGATCTTCCTCTATAACACATCCAAATGCACAATCTATTGACCCCGACAATGAACTCTACTGGCGCATGAACACTGGCCGTATGGAGGCAGAAGTCATTCGCGACTCTCTATTGCATGTCGCCAATTCGCTAGAGCGAACCTTCGGTGGCCAAGAAATAGAAAATAATCTCTCGTTCACTACTTACCGCAGATCGCTGTACTACTGCTGCCAACCAGAAGAAGATGGCAAAAGCCCCATCGGTCAACTCTTCGATGGCCCAGATCCCACTGACTGCTATCGACGCACTCGAACCATCATTCCACAACAAGCTCTCGCCCTAACCAACAGTCCCCTAATTCATGAAGTAGCAAACAAGCTACACGACCAGCTACAACAGCAACTTCCCCACGACTCCACTCCCGCTAACTACATCACTCTCGCATATAAATCAATCCTCAATCGAAACCCATCCCAAGCAGAATTGAATTACTGTCAAGACTTTCTTACCTCTACCACAACACCCACAACTAACAACATAACAGCACAGCCTTCAGAGACTGCTAATCGTTACATCGGCTTGCTCCGTGTCCTCTTCAACCATAACGATTTTGTTACCATTCGCTGAGTAGTTAACCATATGCACCGAACTCGAAATCAACAACATGGTCAAAATCCATTAACCCGCTCGCGTCGGGCATTCCTATCGGATCATGGACTCGGCTTCACTGGCTTAGTTCTTGGCTCCATGTTGGCCCAAGCTCGCACAGTATTGGCCCAACCGCACGCATCTACCTCCCGACCTGCTCCCGTGAAATCCGTCATTTGGGTTTTCCTCTCCGGCGGCTATAGCCATCTGGAAACATTTGATCCCAAGCCAGCTCTCAACAAATATGCAGGACTGACTTTTGACAAAACACCCTTCGAAAATCCAGTCCATTCACCCCTTCACAAAAAACGCTTTAGATCGGTGCCCGCCGAAGAGATTAATGTTCGCGATGTCTATCCAACTATCTATCCGATGCAAGTTGGTTTTCGCAAACATGGCGAAAGTGGCATTGAAGTCACCGACTGGTGGCCAAATCTCGCCAAACATGTCGACGATATTTGTTTTGTTCGCAACATGTGGACCACCGATAACGACCACGCAGCAGAAAACCAAATCCATACAGGAAGACATCGGCTCGATGAACCACAACCCAGCGTTGGAGCTTGGGCCACCTACGGACTCGGCTCCTTCAACGATAATCTTCCCAAGTACGTCGTACTCGGTGGCCCCACACACTCGAATACCCGTCAATCCATCGACTCCTATTATCTAGGTCCACAACATTCGGGCGTCCCCATCGCCCTTGATCCGAAAAATCCACTCCCCTTTGGACAGCGTTTCGGCAATCAGTCAGAAGCAGAACAAGCTCAAGAATTTGCGTTGATCCATCGACTCAATGGCTTGGCCGCCCTCGAATATCCCGAAGACCAAGAGTTGAGTGCGCGAATTCGCGCTTATGAACTCGCTTATCGAATGCAATCAGCTGTCCCAGATACCGTTAATCTAGCAGAAGAATCCGCAGCAACTCGCCGGCTTTACGGCCTCGATCATGAAACCACTAAGGTCGCGGGAGAACGATTTCTTGTAGCACGTCGCCTCATCGAACAAGGCGTCCGCTTCGTACAAGTCTTTCCTTCTGCCTATGGCACTTGGGATTCACACCAAAAATTAAAAGAAAACCACAGCAAGCTCTGCCACTCAGTCGATTTACCAACCGCTGGCCTACTACAAGATCTGAAACAACGCGGCATGCTGGAAGATACACTCGTCGTATTCTGCACCGAATTTGGCCGCACGCCAGGTTTAGAACGACGTGGAGGTGGGATAGACGGCAGAGATCATCATCCGAATGGCTTCACCATTTGGTTAGCCGGAGCAGGTATAAAGAGAGGGTTCGTCCATGGCGAAACGGATGAACTCGGCTATCATGCACTCGGAAGTGGACATTATGTTACCGATCTACACGCCACCGTGCTTCATCTAATGGGGCTTAATTCCAGATCCCTAGAAGTACCCGGTCGAAGAAGACTCGATATCGACCACGGTAACGTTATGACCGACTGCTTGGCTTAATGTCGTACCTGTGCTTAAATCTCAAATCGCACTAGCGGTCACGTTACGCCGCTTTCTACAATCGTTGTTAGTTGCTCGCGCCAAAATTCCATCGGTGACTGGCGCATGGCGTTGCAAGTTAAGCACTTGGTTTTGTTTCGTGATCCAATGACCGTATTTGCCCCATACTCCTTCTGCATGTCTCTGTTCTCGCAAGAAAACATCTTGTTGGATATTGCCAGTACAACATCATCGTCCGACGCCCCATCTGTATACGCGCTCATTCAAGACATTGATGCTATTCTGCGCGATGATGCTCCCCAAGATCCCCCACCCTTAGACGTTCAAGCTGCAAAGTGGGGACTTGCCACTTTGTATTGGGGCTGTCTGACACTTGTCAATCGCTTCGACACTCGCACCCATTTGCCAGATCTGCTCCAAGCGGCAGAGCCAAATGGCCTCTTAGCCGAACACCATTGGTCTGTTGATATTGGTCTGAGATTCCTTTCTGACCTTGTCCGCCGCACTTCGGCCGCTGCCACTGAAGATCCACTTACCAACACGTTACTAGAATTAGGTGCACGCTGGCCCCACTCCTCTATTGGTACAAATGCCACGTGGCGCGACGACCGTATTCAAGTAGTCCTCAACAACCCCTGCATGCGACACTTGCTCTTCGATCGCATGCATCAGCGCCGCGATGTTTTCCATTCGCAACAACCACTCGTTAACGTGGACTATCAGGCTCATATTGCTTTACCCCGCTCAGTTATCTGAAAGGTCATTCGATTGAACGAGAGTTGGCTACCATTTGCTGCCGCAATACGAACTGAGGTTCTTGAACCTATTAAGTCACGGTTAATAGGCAAAGATGAAATCGTCGAAGTCTTAGGCATTTCGCTTATAGCAGGCGAAAATACATTCCTGCTTGGTCCCCCTGGCACAGGCAAAAGTGCGCTAGTCCATGAACTCGCAGCTCGCCTCAGCGGTCGGTCGTTCGATTATCTTTTAACTCGCTTCACAGAGCCAAGTGAGCTGTTTGGCCCTTTTGACTTACGCAGATTGCGTGAAGGTGATTTGGTAACAAACACCGAAGGAATGTTACCAGAAGCTGATTTCGTTTTTCTCGACGAACTTCTTAATGCCAACAGCGCTGTATTGAATAGCTTGCTCGCTGCACTTAATGAAAGAGTTTTCCGCCGTGGTCGTGAGAAAACCAAACTACCCATGCTGATCGCCATTGGCGCCAGCAATCGCTTGCCAGAAGATGACGCATTACAAGCTTTGTTTGATCGCTTTCTGTTGCGCGTGCATTGCGGCAATGTTGAAACGGACCGCTTGGGAGAAGTTCTCGATGCAGGTCGCGCCCGTGAACGAAATACCGAGTCCCCCTCCAATCTCTCTGTCGATGCGATCCGCAAGCTTCAAACCGCCATTCTAGAGGTCGATCTATCACAAGCTCGCCCGCCCCTGATTGAAGTCATCAAGCAGCTACGACAAGCTGGAATGTCTATCAGCGATCGTCGCGCCGTTCGCTTGCAACGAGTAATCGCTGCCAGCGCGGTCGTATCAGGTAGAACCACGGCAATCGCGTCTGATCTTTGGCCTATTCGTATGATTTGGGACACACCGGCTCAGATCGAAATGCTCCAAAGCCATGTCCAAAACGTCATCGACAAGTTTAGTAAAGAGGTAGACCATGGAGATGCTAAAGAACATCCTCTTGCCAATCCTGATCGAGGCCCAGACCCAGAGTTATTAAGTCGCTCTCTCGACTCGTTATCCAAATCCGATTCGTCATCACAAGTTGCCGATAGCCTTTCCCTACTTGCTGCCCGTGTCGAGTGGGTACAAAACGATGCCGCCCGCGAACACCTGCGACAGAGAATAAATGACGTCCGACAATCTTTCAATAAACGCTAACAAAGTTCGATGGCTAAACCCACTGCTCCCAATTCGATCTATCGATTTCTCCGAATACCAGTTGGAGCCGCCAAGTCCGTGGTCGGCCCTTTGGTTGCATTTCCATTCTCCATTGCATCTGACCTACAGCATTATTGGCTCCGTTACCCTGCCGATAACGAATTGTGTCGCAAAGTTGCCGCAACTGTCCCAGCCGAACATTTTTATTCTGATTCACCCAATTACTTGATTCGGGATGGCGAGTACGTAGCATCAACCTACTTACCTCAACTGACTTGGTCCTCACTTAAGGATTTCGTGCAGTTGGAATTACCAACAGCCAGTCTTGCAGGGCGATTGCAAACGAAGCAGATAGGCGTATGGGAGCTGAAGCGAGGTGGAAGAGAGCAAGCCGCCGAAGCCGCTCTGTACGATGCAGACGCACTTGCCCAGTGGACCAAAGTTGCTGCCAAATGTCGACTTTCATCGCTCCGATTTAACATAGCACGCTACGTGAGTAGAGAAGCGAATGCTAATCTCAACCAATCACACACACTTGTCTTCGTTATTGGCACACCATTACCTCCAGTCCCTTGTCACTTTCTTTGCAGGTTCGAACGAATCTTCATACCCGCAGGCTTCCATTGGGAACCTAATCTTGATTCTTCGCTAGTCGAACAGTCGTTCGGTATACAAAACAATCAATGGCTGTTGTGGACAGTCGACTTTGGTTGGTCGATAATCTCGGAGAAACAGTGCCTCCCTCTCTCACGTGCATCTCTTCGAGCAACTCTGAGGGAGCTCGCTACGAGTTCATAAAATGACAGCTCTTCCACTAATGTATTTGGATAGCCCCAACTCCGAGCTATGGAAGTATCAGGATAACGGTGATGTCTTCGTTTGGAGCGACACCGGCGAAACAATCATGTTAGCCTCCAACGCCGCTGCTCTATGTAAAGTCTTGTTGCGCGAACTGAATGGACTACCATCCCTGACCGCGATTCTCTTTATATCCGACGCTTTAAGCAAAGGTTGGAGCACTACACTTGCCTCGAAACGAGTCGCCATTCTCAAGCGATCTGTCCAAGATAATAAGGGTCATAGCGATCCCAAATCACATTCTCATGTTGTTGACTGGCTCGAGTCTCTTGGCCAACTTTCAACAGATTTACGCAAAGGCATTCATGCCCAAAGCGCGTTTCTAGCGGAAATCTGGGAGAAGTTCCCTCACCAGTGGTTGGAAATCGAACAATCGGACTCAGAATTTGCCATTCAATGGTTAAGCATTCCTGCCAACGAACGTTCAAATTCTGAGCTTTCTTCAGTCGACGTATCCAGCTATCGGAGCAAAAAAACTCTTCAAGCTCTTGAGTATGCCTCACTATTGACGATCGACGAAAAATCAATTCGGCATCGATTGAAAACAGGCATTGATTTTGTAACGGATCTATCAACGCCTGAGGAACCCGTTGAACTTAAAGATCCCATCAATCAATTATTAAACCAACTGTACAAGAACGCGCATAACAGCGTCCAAGGTTTCGTTGCCAGTTTAGCTTGGGAAGCATCGTCGCTGATATCACTCCCCAGAAAGCCCAGCGAACCTGACGACCTACAAATCGGCGGGGTCAGCGACATTTCAAACCGCGGTAACCCAGAGCGTCTCCTAATGACGGAACTGGCGGCAGATCCCGATTTACTCATCGCTCGAATTGCAAATGGTCAAGCACTCTACCTAAGACGCGAATCGCCGCCAAAGCCGCGCCCACAGACACGAGATATCTTGATTGAGAATGGTATTCGCTGCTGGGGAGAACAACGTCTTACCATTCTGGCATTCGCTCTTGCTGCAGCTGCCTCCGAAGAAAAGCGGGGCACGCAAGTGAGTATTACAACGCTGGCTGGTCAGGAACTCTTTGACGAAAACTTCTCCACCTTTGAAGGCCTAACAGAGGCGCTGGAAAGACTGCATTACTCTAATCATCCTGGTCAAGCGCTTGAACATCTAATCCAGAAACATGAACGAGAAAAACAACCAATATCAGAACCCCTTCTGATCGTGACCTCAGCTACATCGAACGACCCGATGTTTTGGGAAAAAGCGAAACGACTGCCAACTCCATATCTCCTTGCGGTCGTCAAACCAGAACGCTGGATCGAGATCCGCGAACAGACAAGTCGAGGTAGTGCCGTTTGGAAAAGACTACAACTTACTCCTCCAAAACGTGCGAAGACTAAAGTAGAAAGTTCGGAAGTACCCCAATTCGTAAAGTTGATTTGCAGTCCGCTTCGTTTTATTTGCGATCTCAATGTTCCATTCGTGCATGCTTTCGAAAATGGGAAAACCCCAGGCGCTTGGCTCATCACTAAACAATACCGCTTGCTCTATTTTGATAGATCAGGTTTTGGTTGCCTCGACTTGGGTTCGGTCCCAACCGACAACGTTTTGACTGCCACAACGCCTTCAAGAGACTCCATAATGATGGTCCTTGAACGCAATGGGCGTTCAGAATCAGAATTAGTTCACTATCTTGTGAAGGCCTCGCTCAAGGATGGCATAAAATGCCAACAGATTGAACCCACGGTCGATTCGCCACGCGCCGCTAAATATTGTTTTGACCAAGGCAACCTCTGGCGCATCGGCAATAAGTTGGATGTTATTGACTTGAGCAATGGCCGCGTCATTGCGAGAAGCGACAAAAGACAACGCCATCTGGGTGGCCCCTTCTTTGGCGATAGAGATCTAATCCTCGCTTCTTTTATAGACAATGCCATAGTGTGGTACCACATTGGAAAATGTAACTTTCCAATAGGCTTTGTTCTCCGGTCAGGAACGGCCCCATTTGCTGTGGCTGCCGATTTTTCCTGGACAAAAAGCTTCACTGGATCGAGCGAATCCGAAGTATCGACTGGGCGAAAAGTTATTTCGACCATGCCGCCGGAACTGGTTAGAATTAGTCATGACCGAACAGAAGCCTTAGCTACCATTTCTAGGGTATCTAAATCGATAGGATTTGACTCAACCGAACCAGAAGCATCGAATTTAGCGATATCTGTGTCCTTGAAGAATAGTGCAATTTCTCGTTCAAGACTCTCACCCACAGAGGCGATTCGCTCATTCGAAAGAGCCGACCTAAGTCTGCCAATAGGTCATTCTGTTTCCTCACGTTTCAACTTTGTTGGTTTCCATCACGATGGATTGCTTCTAGCTCGTAACCGAAGCAAAGTCAGCATATTGTGCGCAGACAATAGTCGATTCCGCTTGGAATTATGTAAAGACCAAGGCCTATCGGAGGTCATGGTGCCATTCAGCGACGACATCCCCCAAGAGCAAGAACCAATAAAACGAAGATGGAGATTAAACCGCGCCGATCTCGGTCAATGTACTATTTGGCTCGACTCGCGTGGTCTTTTACACCTACGCGATTCCGATGGTGTCGAATTGTCGCTAATGTTAGCTCAATCTACGATGGCTGGTTGGTTCAGCAAGGGTGAAGTTTTTGGTCCAACCTACTTCACATCCAAAGAAGCATCACAACCTTCACAAGTAGTTTGCGATTGGTACAAGAGGTTTCTTGAACAATGTTATCGGTAGAAGTTAGTCTTTCCTATTCAGAGCAAGCGACCGAACCGCGTGTAGTGGCAGGCTGGTACTTACCTTGCACAGACACTTCATCCTGGCTGCGAGCTTTGCAAGAAATGGGTATCCAAGCAAGAACCACTAAGTTTTATTTGGCACCCACGGATGCGAAAGATGTCAATGCTTCGGGGCTCATCGCAATTTCTGAACCAAGTTCAACCAATCAAAAACAAACGCGACCTACACCGATTGTTCCAAGAGGTGCTATCCCGCTGGTAATTTTTGCAAACACGTCGCGTGCACGTCTGTTTTTGCCGTCATATGGAAAACTTTCACCTTGGTGCGATCTCGACATAAAAAAACAACTTGAGATTTCGCGAACGTCCGTTTTTGTATGGCTACCACAATCTGGTTTGATCGGCTTCGAACCTGAAGATGAAATCCAGCCTGCCTTATTGATAAAACCAAGTACAGACGCCAATCGCTCTCTAGAATGGATGGCACCACTTACTCCACCGTACATTCCCGATCGACTTCCACAGATTTCGATCACCAGTTCGATGGAAATGCAGCAGTTATTCGTGCAAGAGCGAGAGCAAATTGGCGGTGATTCCGACAAACTCCTCGACATCAACGAGCAGGGGGAACCGCAGAAGAAGAATCTTCCCTCGAAAGTACGCGATGCTGCTCGGCAGATTGCTGCTAAGTACTTTACGAAAGCACCAAATGCCAAGCAGACAGCCAGTGGAGCTGCGTCTAAACAGCCCACTCAAAAAGCTGGACCAAACGCCGGACAATCAGGTAAGGCAGCAGATTCTGTCTTCGGCAACATTTCCCGCTACCTGAACAATTTCTTTAACGAATCGCTCCAAGCAGAACGCGATCGCCAAATTGAAAAGCTTCTGCGTTTGATGGCACGCAATCCAGATCTCGCCCTTAAGTATTCGATTCCGATGGGAGGTGCGTCGGGAGGTGGTGTCGGTCGTGGTATCTCGAGCCCAGGAAGCAAGTTGAGCCAGCATAATGTCGATTTTTCTTTATCAAATGTTGCGGGGGGAGGACGCGCGGTTGATCCTTGGAATATTCGTGACGACTTGAGAAAGCGGCTTTTGGATTCTTATCGCGAGCAAGCTCGTCGTGAAATTGCCGCTGGTCGTCATCGTCGAGCCGCTTACATCTACGCACATTTATTGGGCGACTTCGCATACGCTGCGACTATTCTTGAACAGGGGAAGTTCTATGCGGAAGCTGCTACACTCTACGGTAAACACCTAAACCGTCCACGCGATCAAGCGCGTTGCCTCGTTTCAGCAGCTCAGTTTCCTGCGGCAGCCGCAATCTATGTAGAGCTCGGCGATCATATTGCCGCCGGTGACCTCTGGTCCAAAATCGCCGAACTTGAAAAGGCGAAAGATGCTTACGAGAAGGCGATTGACGCAGCCCTTGGACGAAGCGACATCATTGCCGCAGCAAAATTGATGGATGAGAAACTCCATCAACGCGAACGCGCCGAGCAATTACTCTGGCAACAATGGCCGTACGGAGCCCAGACATTCGATGCGACAGCTCTCGCATTTCGTTGGCTGGGAGAAACGAATCGCCATTCAGAAGCTCTTGAACGCTTCCAAACTACTATCGACTTGGCCAACAACAATACCTTCAACACATTACTCGCAAGGTTTTGCGCCCACTTATCATGCAACTATCCGCTTGAGTCCCTTAAAATTCGAGCTGAGGATCAATGTCGATTATGCATCTCGGATGGTCTTGACGGTGCTTCAAAACAAGAGCGAGAAAACCGCATGGAAATACTCCGCTCACTCCATCCTCACGATCCATTCTTGCAACGCGATTCAAGACGATTTCTTGATCAGCGAAATCGAGTTGCCCTGCCATCTTCAATTCAAGTTAAATCGACAAATAGCGTTCTAACCCCTTTGACGACTTTGTCCATTACCGCAGCTGCCTACATCGACGCCATAATGATTGGTACAGAAGTTCTCGCCATTGGCTGGAGGGCACATCAACTTATAGCTTCGCGTGCTCCTTGCAACTTGGATGATGGTTATACCGGACAATTCGTGGCATTTGCGAATACATCGAAAGCACTTGCTACCAATGCGCAAGTGATCTTTAATCGCAATGCGAATGAACCACAGGCTATTGTAAACTTCTTCGGTACCGAGGTCGGCTTCCCATCTCAAAAAATAGGAAGCTCCCACACTTCAACTCCTTGGTCGCTTACTGAGTCGCCATTTCCTCGTATGCTAAAGGCAGCATACACCGATAATCAACAACTGTGGACATTAGCGGCCGATCTGCATTCGATCACCACTTATCAAAATGGCACGCCACTAACATGCGATCTCTTTAGCGCTATCAATGAACTTGTTGAGAAGGGCATCGTTAGTGGGTTAGAAGCCGCACCTAATCCCCAACAAGTACATATATGCTGCGTTGGCTCACAACCTTTTGTCGCCATCGGGAATCTACTGTTAACCGTCAAGAATATGCAGGCAAGTCTAGTCCACATCTTCGATTCCCCTATTACCTACCTATCATCCTCTTTGCCACACTCGCTTCCAAGGCTTCTCATCAGCACCAGCAATGATCTTCGATGCTATTTCCTTGAATCTCAGAAACTGGAGTTTTTGACACAGGGTGCTAGTTATACGGAAGCTATCTTTCTGCACGGGGGGAGAGTTGTGGCTTTAAGTGAAAGCAATTTGGAATTGTATGAACGTAATGCCCATGGCTACCAACTCCGAACTACAGAAGACATCAAAAGTCGCGCATCGTGCCGCTTGTTGCCGATCTCAGTCGACGTATTCGGTTTACTTATGCTTGATGGCACAATCTTGCGTTGGAAACATCGATAACTCCCGTAATTCACATACCTACTTGCCTGAGTTATTCAACAACTCTGAGCCTGCTACAAAGACGCGTTCCACTTGCAAATCCCTGCTCAACATCAACAAGTCTGCTTGTTTTCCGACTTCGATACTTCCATGCTTCTTTGCAATACCCGTCCTCTCAGCCGGCGTAAGGGATGCCATACGGATCACTTCCGGTAGCGTAGCAGTGGTAGCCTTCTTGAAGTGGCGAACCATTGAATCCATCCCAAGCACACTACTGGCCAAACTCCCAGACAAGGCTCGCCCCACTTTGCCATCATGCTCTAACCAGGTTCCACTCTTGATATTACCAAATCGATAGCGTCCCACTGGCATATCCAGAGCTCGATTACTATCAGTCACCAAACATAGCCGTTTGGGGCCGATCATCCGATAGGCAAACTCTAACAGCTCATCCGCTAAATGCTCTCCATCCGCGATGACCTCCGTGCTCATTTCACGCTGCATCAAAACGAATTCTGCCATACTCGCTTGCATCGGCGTCCCGAACCTCTCGCGAACACTGGGAACAGAACTCATGGCGCACCAGAAGTGGTCGACATGCCGCATACCTGCATTAAAAGCCATCTGCATCTCGCTCCAAGATGCATTGGAGTGTCCGCATGTAACAAGACACTTCCTCTTCCGCGCAGCTTTATAGAAAGCCATTGCTGCCGGGAGTTCCGCTGCACAAGTAGCGATTCGAATCAGTCCAGTTTCGAAATAACTTTCATATTCATTACTCTCAGGATTCCGTCGACCTGCTACCGAATGGCAGCCTACTTTATTCTCGGCAAAGTAGGGTCCATATAGATGCACACCGCGGAGCGTTGGTTCGTTAGCATCTTTACAGGCACGGATCATTGCGTGAATTTCATCCACAGAACCCGTTGTGGTCGTCGGGAAGATCGACGTCGTACCATGTCGTAAATGACTTCGACAGCCGGTGCGAACAGCCTCGATCGTGCCATCCATAAAATCCGTCCCACCACCGCCGTGTACATGAATATCGACAAACCCCGGCGATACATAGCGTCCCTTTGCGGAGAAAACGGTCGTATTCTCGGGCAACTCCAGCTCATCGCCAACCGCTGTAATTTTACCGCGATTACAAAGTACGCTTCCGTTTCGCAACAAACGATCAGGAAGAACAACAGTTCCTCCCACCAAGGCGATAGACGTCATGTTCTTTACCTATAGAAGAATCTCGCGAATCACATGTCCTTCCACATTCGTTAAGCGACGTGCGATTCCGTTATGTTGAAATGTGAGTCGCTCATGATCGATACCAAGCAAGTGAAGGATGGTTGCATTGAAGTCATATAGAGGATGAATATTCTCGACCGCTTTCCAACCCAAATCATCAGTCGCTCCGTGACTTACACCACCTCGAACCCCAGCCCCAGTCATCCAACAAGTAAAGCCATCGGGGTTATGATCTCGGCCCGCAGCCCCAGCTTGAAACATTGGCATTCTTCCGAATTCCGTGCACCATACTACCAAAGTATCTTCTAATAGCCCACGTTGCCTCAAATCGCGAATCAGTGCCGCTGCAGGCTGATCAAATATAAACGCATGCCGGTCATATTGCTCTTTAAGCTTATTGTGCCCATCCCAATTGAGCTCACCACCGCTGGCATAGGCTCCATTGAAAACTTGGACAAATCGCACTCCTTCTTCGATCAAACGTCGTGCAATAATGCAGTTCTTGGCAAACCCAGCTTTGGTGGCATTGGTCGTATCATCTGCACCATACATCCGCAATACATGCTCCGGTTCTTGGCTCAAGTCCATAATTCCAGGCACCGTAAGTTGCATTCGGGCAGCGAGCTCATAACTTGCCATGCGCGCGGTCAACTTGGAATCACCTGGATTCCTGGCGAGATGACGTTCATTCAATCGCTGTAACATTTTGCTGGTTACCGCATCGTTCTTGGCATCGACTCCGTACGGCTGTAAATGACGTACGGGCTCCTTTGAACTCATCACGGTCCCTTGAAATGCCGCTGGCAGGAAACCAGGCCCCCAGTTATTCGAACCGTTTTGTGGAACACCCCGCGGATCGGGAATAGCTATATAGGCGGGCAAATTCTGACATTCGCTTCCCAATGCGTACGTTATCCAAGCTCCCAAACTTGGAAATCCATCAAGCACTGAGCCTGTAGACAGAAAATTTTCAGCTGGCCCATGCGTGTTACTCTTACTGGTCAGCGAATGCACAAAGGCTATATCGTCGGTTAATTCCGCCAAATGCGGCAACATATCCGAAACCATCTTGCCGCTTTGACCGCGGGGCCGGAAACGGTATTGAGGCTTCGCCAGATTACCGGCTGGCCCCTGAAAGGTAACTTTCGGTCCATCGGCTAAGCTTTCACCGTCTCGTTTTGCCAAAACAGGTTTGTAATCCCAAGTTTCAAGATGACTTACGGCTCCTGCGCAAAACAGGACAATCACATTCTTCGCCTTCGCACTGTGATGCCCTAGCCTCGGACGATAAGGATTCGCCGCATCGATTTCAGGACCTTGGTCAGCAAGCAATCCTTCATCGTACAACATGGAAGTCAAAGCGATAGAACTGAGGGCTGTGGCCGCATCCATCAAGAAGCCGCGACGTGGTTGATTCACGTGAAATCGATTATCGAAGTATTCTGAAGACATTCGCACCAACCTTACGGAATCAACAAAAACTCGTTGCTATTAAACAACGCGCGACATAACGGCATCAAACCTTCCTGAGCAACCATCGGCAGCAATTCATTTTGTTCCTCTTCACTTGCCGCGCGACCAAGTACAACCAGAAAAACATGGTTGATTTTCTGAGCTACCGTCAACTCTGACTTCTGTTCGATCTGTTCTGCCAACATCGAAGAATGCTCTATTGCAAATCGACTATTAAGCAGATTGAGTGCCTGTAGAGGTGTTGTTGACTCTCTCCGCCTCGGCGTACTTTGCCCCGCATCAGGACAATCAAACGCACCAAATACCGCCTCGCGTTCGCGTCTAACTTTGTGTGCGTATACCATGCGCCGACTATTGGACTGGCTGGTAACCTCTATCGGCTCAAATCCGCTTAAGCCACCCCTCTTATCAAAAAGATCGAATCCGCTTCCTCCCATTTGATGATGCAACCGACCGCACATCGCTAACAATGAATCACGCATCATCTCGGCATCCATACGTCTCGGTGGAAACCGCCACAACAGACGACAGTCTGCATCTGCATCCGCTCCTAATTTATTCGAAGCTGAAGACTGTCGATACGTAGCAGATAACACGATTCGTCGATGCAGTTGCTTGATCGACCAGCCCGAACTTACGAATTCATTTGCTAACCAGTCCAAGAGCTCAGGATGAGTGGGTACTGAACCGTTGCGTCCGAAATCATTGCTCGTCTCAACTATGCCAATGCCAAAGTGTGACTGCCAAACGCGATTAACAATGACACGCGCCGTCAAAGGATTCTCTTTCTTAGCGATCCAATTTGCTAACGTGACCCTCCGCTCATTCTCGGCTGAATCCTCCGACAGAACCAACGAATCCAACGCTTCGAGCACAGCAGGAGCCACCAGACCTTTCGGCTGTTCCGGATCACCTCGACTCAACAATCGAATGGTATCTGGTTTCCGAAACTTACCGGCAAACGCCAATTGACCCTGCGTATCTTTTGCTATAACAACTTCTAACGCATCGATCTTCTGCTTAACCTCTAGCGACTTTGGATCGCCCGATTG
>JBILTA010000272.1:0-7258 GCA_044371785.1 Pirellulaceae bacterium
CTGCAAAAATGCTTCTGGATAAATTAGATCTCGGAGGATACGAAAACGCGATAGCATCATGGTTTCTTCCAGGGTGGCAGTAGTCCTATCAAAAGCGTACCCATGACCTCAAAGCCAACCGCGATGAGAAAGAAAATGACAGTATTAACAAGCAAGGTGGGCTTAGGAAAGGATCTAAGCAAAACGGCTTCCTCAGGCTGATTAGGATTCACAAAACAAACCGTTTCCTTTCCCGCCGGAAATGGTTCGATCCATTTTTCAATCGACGATTTTCTACTGTAACTAGAAGTATCCCATGCAAACCTGGTTCCATGATACGTCCGATCGTTCCACTGATAACGGTAGCGAACGTCAGGCAAATAGGCAGCCGCTTTCGTTTTGGGATCGAGGCTTACCGCTGCAGAATCAATTTTGCACGGAACTTCGGCCCATTTCATCGACTCCCACCACATGATGGTCGGTTGCACACAGGCCTTCCAAAACAGTACAGACGTTGCAATCAGAATCAAACTGACTACCGTCAGGAATAAAACTCTTACTATCCAGGTCTTTTGGGACTGAATCGAAGCATTAATTGGATTTTCGGTCATTTGTGCCTCCAATGCTTTACCCTCAACAAGCTTTTTTCTATTATTTCGATGCGTTAAACATCAAGTCGAAAAAAGTCTAGCATACGTTTCGCTTGTTCTATGGTCTCGCGTTTGTCGGCTCTGTCACACCAACTCACAACCGTCCTATGACGTCCTTATTCAAAATGTGAACATGTCAGAGACCAGCTACGTAGCATCAATTACGCAAAAAAACAGCTTGAATCTCAAAATCGAATCGCCGATGTATCTTGATAGCAAAATTCAAAGTGCCGCAGAACAGAGTCCTGCTGGCACCGTGCCAATAACCACTAACAGAGTTCGTAGCGTTGATTTATGATGTCGATCTGAGGAGAATGAGTCATTTTCGTATTTTAACAGCGAACTCGGTGACTTCTGAGCAGTAAACATGAAACAATTTTTCTGGAGCACTAAACTAGCTCTAATCGCACTAAGCTTTGCAGGATGCTCGCGCACTAGCGAGCCTTCAACCCGCTCCACCGCAAGCATTCAAAACGCTACTCCCGAGTCATTTCGTGGAAAATCGTTCGGAGAGCTTCAGCTAGAGCAGTTACTATCGGATCGACCTGAAATGCAGAATACTCTGCCAGAAGATCATGCAGTCTATCGCTGGTTAGTATCAAGTTTTGAAAAGGAAAGAATCGGTAGTCGAATTTATTGGTTTGCCGACCAACCTATGACTGGCGAGAAGGCGGAGCATGGACCACCGTATGAAGGCTACCCTGCTTTCATAAGGATTACCGCTGGATCAGAATCAAGTCCAATTGATAAGTGGACCATGCTAGTGTTTGAAATGTTCAATATCGAAAATACGGAAAGCTTCAAACTCCTTGTTGATCTCGCCAGGAAACAAAAATTAGACGGCGATGGTTATGCAAGACAATGTGTAGAACTCGAATTTAAAGCAGCTCAAAAAACCAGACGTTTCTTTCTTGAGTTACCTCTACCTAATCCAAATAAAGATCGTGATGTATTTTACCACTGGCTACTTTCAGAGGGTACCGATCTTGAGAATCCCGAGCGATTATGGGAATCGGACGAAGCATACCTAATTGATTCTAATTACAGGCACTTTAGAGCCTACTACGACAGTTGGCTTGCACCACATCCCACACCGAACGATTCCGGTAATCCTTGAACAAGAAATACCCAAAGGCCATAAAATCGACAACCGAAAACTTGAAATTGATCACGTCCCTTTGTCTTCGACTAATTTAGTTTTCGCTCAATGCCTAGGACCGGAAAAAAGGAAAATGAAGCCAGCCGGGCGACCGGTGAAAAGGGAACCGTACAATTACCGCTAAAACGCACGGTCTATAACAAATCAATCATGGCCTCGGCAAAGCCTTTACCAATTCCACCGAGTATGCGAGCTGAGCCCAGGTAGTGATACTCGGCGTTGGAGACACCATTTTTCAGTAAGTCATTCTCGCGATTCGATATCGCCTCAGTCAGTATTTGGGTCTCGACTTGCTTGGCTGCTTCTGGACTAAGCTTTTGTGCCCTGCTTTGCTGGGCGGCTTTTTGCTTGAGCGACTCGCGTCGCGAGCAGAGTTCGCTGAGTTGTGAATCCCAATACTTCTCAGTGAGTACGTTGACGACATTCCCTTGAAACTCTGGCAACTTTGCCGGTGCAGCCATGGCATCGCGAAAGCTCTGATGTATCGCCACATATCGCTGCTGCTCTAACCCGTAATTGGCAGTTGGACCACCAACCCCCATCACCCCAATGACAAAAGGTAACTGGGGCGAATTCAAATCGCGGCGCACATCACGAATAAAATGGGCGAGGTTTAGGCTATATTCGTCGTACCCACCTGCTTGGCCACGATCGGGATAGACACTGCCATCCACCATGTCGTTCCAGCCCTGAAACCAAACGAATCCCGACAATTCATACCCTGCTTGCTGATCATAACCGGGATAGACTACTTTGATGTCAGAAAGCACTGATCTTACATGCTCCAGCATCAACCGATAGTGTGCGCTGGTTGCCTTACCCTTCTCGTCTTCCATCTTGGCCAGATCCTTGCCTTGCTTGCGGAATTGTTCGAGTTGTTCTTCTCGGAACTTGAACGGCCCTGCGCTCGGTGGACGAAAGTCAGTGTGTAGACTCTTCCCACCCCAAGCAGTTTTGATAATCAAAATTGGTTCACGGAGTTTCTGATGTAGGTAAATACCAAAGGTCAGCTCGGGACCGATCTTTTCTTCGCTGGCTCCGAAGCCGGTGGTCAATTGGCCTTGTTTGATTCCATTGCCAGAAAGATAAGAAATCCAAACCTGCTCATGGACTTTAGGTGTACGATCGGAATTCTGTATGGCGGTAAGCATCGGCTTAGTTTCATCGTTCATCGCTAGATGCTCTAGCGTACGCACATGAGCATGCCCCTCCATATTCGACTGTCCAGCCAGAATAAAAACCTTCAACGGTCGGGAGGCTGTTGTCGAGGCTTGCCGTTCCAGCCCTTGCCCGTAAAGTACACTACTCAGCAATCCAAGCATCGATGTAATTAGAAATTGAATTCCCAATCGTGCATTCGGGGTTCGTGAGCCTGACATAAGAAAGTTCCATCGAGAGGAGATTGTTCGTAAATTCGAGTGGTTGGCAGAGTCTACAATTCACCGAGCGCCATCCATCATACCATCGCGGCAAGTCAAATGTCTGGGCCACAACAATCCTCAAAGATTTTTGATTCGCAAATTTTCTAAACATCATAACAAACCACTTCAGTCAAGATGCCAGAGGCGAACTGGGAATCGGATAAGCCATCTACCCCGAACTGGTCTAGCGTCAAATTTTAGGCGAAGGCCCCTGAGCATATTAACCACTATTTACGTGGCCAAATCGCAAACAGCAGGGACAAAACTGCGGCAGTAAGGGTGAACCCCAGAAACAACCACCCGACATCATCGCTCTCCCAGCGGCTTCGGCCGAGTAAGGTTTGACGTACCGCATAGGTCAGGAAAAATACGTGTGCAATGGCAAGCCATGCGACCGAAGCAACGCTGCGCGCGGACTTGAAAACATCACACAACCACGCCCACAAAACGAGCGTCTGAATCGCATGCAGCACAGCACCATGAGGAAATTTTAGAACACCTGCCTTTCCGAGTGTCTCAGGTGAGCCACCCTGAAAAATTAGATAGTTACCGAGAATTGTGATGCCGATCCCTAAGACACACGAAATCGCCAAAAAGACCATGCCAGTTTGCTGGGCTAGAATGCGAGCGGGTATCGCTCTGAAAAATGCATCCCGTTGAAATACTCGGACGGTCAAGGCCAGGATCACGATCAGCGCTAACATAATACAGCAGAGCATCATGAGCTCAATCGTAATGTCAAGCCCTGTCGAATGATTGAAATGGCTCGGTACCTGTCTCCAGGCTTGAAGGGTGATGAGCAAAACTTCAATCACCAAAGTTACGCACAATAAGGTTCGGAGAAAATGATCCCCCCTTCTTGGACGCAGTTCATTCATCAACAGCAAGAGAGATCCGAGCGTCAGCCCGGTCGAGAGTCCAAATAGAATGGGCTTGCGAAAGGATCGTGGATCTTCCCAAGGCAAGTAGGATACCAACTGCGGTGGAACATGAAGCACGCATAAGACAATCAGAAACAACACGGCAGCCGCGTCCCAACGCAATCTGCCAAGGGCAGCCCAATGCGAAAGGTAACTGGTCAAGTTGAAGCGATTCATGAAGAAGTTCCGATTCGTCCGAAAGAGCCCCGCCTGATATTTTGCCTAGTTTCATTATAGGGTTTTAGGAAGTGCACTCCATGACTTGCCCCATCGATCGTCTCGAATGAAGATAACCCTTTCCTTTCCGTATTGGCTATCGCTAAAAACGGCGGATCAGCGACTATTCTATGGAGCGACAAGCATCGCCCCGTGATTTTTTGAGTTCGCCGCCCCCAGAAATCGCCGCATCTCGATAAGATGAATCTTTTAGGAGCACTCCATGCCTTCTGATGACACACACAATCCTTGGGTGATTCGTACTGATTTCTCAGATGGCCCAACCTGGGCAGTTGTAAAACAGCAAGTTGCCGCCCCTCAATTAGATCCTCCAACAGGCATGGAATTTATCGCAAACGTCAAGTTTGTAGAGGAACCGGCTTTGCAAAGTTCTTCCTGCGAAGACATCGTTCACTTCCTACCTACCAACTATATGGGTTTCGTCGTTTTCGTAGTCGATGCTGAAACAATTAAAGGGAAAGAGCATCCGCTGCTAGTCATCGGTTTCTCACCACCCGAAGACACTGCTGGGAACTTGGCACAAAAATCACCACTGTCCACCTCTATGCCGATTAACACGTTTCGTGCCATACCAACTACCATCCAGTCGATCGAGAATAATTTGTCGATTGCCAATATGGATTTCGAAGATTTTGCGAACGCTGTTGATCGCGATGGAATTTTCCGTGGATTCAAAGGCTAGGCACCGCAAATACGGAAGACCGGCGTTTTGTTTCGCTCCTCGCACCAAGGAGCGACTTTCCAGACTACTCCCTTTCTCAGTGATATGTAAACACAACCATTGCCAAAGTCTTTATCATACGCTTGCCGATTCACTATTCGGGCCCATCAACGGGCCCATCAACGGGCCCTTGAATATTTTCTCGCATTAGGACTTCTACCTCTCATGAATCGCCCAGCCAAAGAACAAATGGAACAACAACATTGGAACGAGATCGAGTCGCTTCGGGATATCGAGTGCGAGGGAACATGGGAGCATATCTCGGCACTAAGAATGGAGGGTACACGCAGTGTTTTAGAAAAAGCGTTGGCCTGGTGCCAGGACGTTGATCCATTTCGCCGATCGATCGGTGTATCAATCCTAGCCCAATTGGGTGAAAACGGTAAAAACTATCCCGATGAAACCAAAGCGATGATCCGCTTAATGATCGAAACCGAACAAGATCAAGAAGTCATTACTTCGCTCATCAGTGCCGTACACTTTCGCGAAATCCCGGAGGGGGCGGCATGGTTGATTTCGTTGGCCCAGCATCCCTCGGAGGACATCCGCTGGCGCATAGCTTGGGGACTGCCTATTCCTAATGTGTACGATCCAGAACTCCAACGTCAATCGATCGATACATTGATGCAAATGCTGATGGATCTAGACTCACAAGTCCGCGACTGGGCAACCTTCTCGCTCTCCGCAACGGATGAAGATTCTCCCCAACTCCGCGAAGCGTTGCTGGAACGCATGAAGGATACCGATTTCAACACTCGCAGCGAAGCGGCGATTGGTCTCGCGAAACGGAAAGAACCACGCGGCATTCCCCTATTGATAGATTGCCTAAAATCCGATCGGGTAGGCGAACTCTATCTCGAGGCGGCAGAACTTTACGCTGATCCACAGCTTAAACCTGCCTTGTTAGCGCTCCAACGCTGGTGGGATGTTCATCCAGAACTTCTGGATCGTGCCATTACCGCCTGTTCGCAGGTTTTTGCATAACTTCTCACATACCTCGAACTAAAAAGTATCGCTGATATTGTTTCATGCACTAAGCAGCCTGCATACCTCATGGTTCAAGGCAATGATCTTTTCAGGATTTTTCTTGCAGCTCTATTGTCTAGTCAAGAAGGCGTACTCATGGCTAAAAACAATACCAACCCCATTTCTTAAATGGAGTGCCGGAGTTAGCTGTGCTTCGTCTCCTTGCGGATGGTCCTGCGCACGCGTACGCGCTTGCGCACTGGTACGCGATCGTTCAAAGTATTACCAGATGAATGGACGATTTGAGGAAGAGTCGATTTAAATGGCTCGGATTGGAACGCCAGCGGTACTAGCCACTCAAACGACGCAGCTACAGCACAGGACATGGCCAACTAACAATCCATGGCTTCCCTTTTTATGGGCCTTTGGCAATTTTCCTGGGCCTAGTCGTAGCGATAACTCTACTACCTTAATTGCCACGGCCTCCGCGCACTTTAGGCCAGCTGCCTGCTCTTGGTAGATTGCGCCCTGGATTGTTTTCTGTGAAGATAACTGACTTCTGAGAGTCGTACGGTTATGATCCGCAAGGGCCATACATGCCTAACAAAGCATTCACCGAAGTCATTTCTATTATCGAGGACTTCAAGGATCTTGAGGACCCGCAGTCCACGATCAACAACCGCCACTTATTGGGCGACTTCATTTTGATGTCGGTCATGACTGTTATTGCAGGCTTCGACGGTCTGCTGGCTATCGCGACCTGGGTAGAGAACCAAGCCGAGTGGCTATAGCAGCATACAGAGTTGCCCAATGGGATTCCCTCGCACGATACGTTTGATCGATTTTATTTCGAATGATAAAACCGGAAGCTTTTCAGCCCTGTTTTCAGGCTTGGATCACTCCTGTTTCTGAACTACATGGTCTTACACAAACCAACCAAATCGCAATCGACGGCAAAGCGCTTCGAAGCTGTCACGATAATCGCAATTCGCTCGGACCTCTATACCGGATTAGTGCCTGGGCGGTAGAACAAGGATTAAGCTTGAGACAATTGGCAACAGAAGAGAAATCGAATGAAATCACTGCGATTCCCAATCTTCTGGATTAAATTGAAATAAAAACGCAGTCGTCACGATTGATGCTGCAGGCTGCCAAAAAGTAGCGCTTCGAAAATTGTTGGCAACAAAGGCGACTATGTCCGTGCC
>JBILTA010000815.1:0-7214 GCA_044371785.1 Pirellulaceae bacterium
TCTATGAAAATGGATAAGGATAATGAAAATAAAAAAATGAAGGAATTTGAAAATGATTTAAATAATATTAAAAATGATATTAATGAGATAAAATTTTTATTGAGGAGTTTAATAAATGAATCCTGACGAAATTAAGTTAGATAATTTGAGTAAAAGTTTTGAGTACTTTAAATATTGCTCAGAAATAGATTCTATTGATAATGCTGATAAACTAAAAGATATTGCAAAATGTTATTATAAGTTATATCTGAAACAGCAAGAGGTTATATCAAATCTTTCGTTTATTAATTTTTCATAAATATTTTTAAGAGGTAATAAAAATGGCACAACCATCTACCAGGCAAGAACTAATAGATTATTGCAAAAGAAAACTTGGTGCGCCAGTTTTAGAGATAAATGTTGCAGATGAACAAATTGAAGACTTGGTAGATGATGCTGTACAATTTTTTCAAGAACGGCATTTTGATGGAGTTTATCCCACATTCTATAAGTATAAAGTAACAGCACAAGACATCGCTAGAGGACGGGCAAGAGGTTTAAATGAAAACTCTGTAGGTATTGCAACAACTAGCGTAACAACTAGTATAGTAGGAACTGCTACTACTTTTTCTTATGAAGAAAATAGCAATTATTTACAAGTTCCACCTAATGTTATAGGCGTAAATAAAATTTTTACTTTTGATGGATCTAATACAATCACTCATAATATGTTTAGTGTAAAATATCAATTATTTTTAAATGATGTTTATTATTGGGGAACTACTGAACTTTTAAGTTATGCAATGGTAAAAACTTACTTGGAAGATTTAGATTTCTTATTAAATACACAAAAGCAAATAAGATTCAACAAAAGACAAGATAGATTGTATTTGGATATTGATTGGGGGTCAGTAACAGAAAATCATTATTTTATTATAGATTGTTATTCAACTTTAGACCCAAATGATTATTCTAGAGTTTGGAATGATTCATTTATAAAACCATATTTAACTTCTCTTATTAAAAGACAATGGGGACAAAATATGATGAAATTTACTGGAGTTAAACTTCCGGGAGGAGTGGAGTTAAATGGAAGACAAATGTATGATGATGCCCAAAAAGAAATTGATATTTTGATGGAAAAAATGTCAAACACTTATGAACTTCCACCATTAGACATGATTGGTTAATTTATGTTAAATCCATTTTTTCTCCAGGGATCAAAATCAGAACAAGGTCTCATACAGGACTTGATCAATGAACAATTGAGAATGTATGGTATTGAAGTTTATTATCTTCCACGAAAGTACATCACCGAAAAAAAAGTAATTAGAGAAGTTATTGAGTCTGAATTCTCAAATGCATATCCAATAGAAGCTTATTTAGATAATTTTGAAGGTTATGGTGATAATACAACAATATTATCTAAATTTGGAATACAAGCACTAAATGAAATTAATTTGATAATTTCTAGAGAAAGATTTAAAACTTACATTTCACCATTGATAGAAAATATACCAAATATTAAATTATCTACAAGACCAAAAGAAGGGGATTTGATATATTTTCCGCTCGGAGACAGAATTTTTGAAATAAAATATGTAGAGCATGAGAAACCATTTTATCAACTTCAAGGACTTTATACATATCAATTAAAATGCGAATTATTCCGTTATGAAGATGAATTGATTGATACTGGTATAGGAGAAATTGATGATAATATTAGTGGTAGTATTGGGGAGGATACTACTCCAATTGGTGCAATACAAAAACTTCAAATGATAGGGATTGGCGTAACTGCATCCGCAGTTACAGGAGTTGTAAATGGTGGTATTAGATTAATAACAATAACCAATAGAGGAGGAGGATATACAAATACCCCAACTGTAGGGATTTCTTCAGCACCATTAAATGGACAAACCGCTTCAGCAGTTGCCAAAATGATAAGTGGAATAGTAGTATGTAATGATAATACTAATCCATCAGCACAATCAGTTCAAAGTGTTGAAATTGCAAATCCTGGTTATGGATATACTACAACTCCTGGTGTTAGATTCATTGGAGGAGGAGGTAGTGGAGCAACTGCAAAGGCAATATTGGGTGATGGTATAGTTGGAATTATAACTGTTACTAATTCTGGTTCTGGTTATGTAAATCCTCCAGTAATAACATTTGTCGGACAATCAACAATTTCTGCAGCAGCAACTGCAGTAGTTTCTGCTGCAGGTTCAATAACTTCAATAAGAATTACAAACGCAGGTCTTGGATACACCCAAGCACCAATGATGACTATTGGTAATCCTCCACTCACTTCAAGTGGAAGTTTTGTATTTAATGAAGTTGTAACCGGAAATCAAAGTGGAGTAACTGCTAGAGTTAGGTCTTGGAATACAGTCACGAATGTATTAGAAGTTTCTAATGTAAATGGACAATTTATACCAGGAGAAACCATAGTAGGTTCTGCATCGAGTGCATCTCACCATTTAAGAAAAGTAGAAACTGCTTCTATCAAGAGTGGTTTTACTAATAATGATGAAATTGAAGAAGAAGCAGATACAATAATAGATTTTACTGAAAGAAATCCTTTTGGAATGCCCTAAATAGAAAATAATCAATGATTAAATAATATTAAAGGAACTTAAAAGTATGTTTGAATATTTTTATCACGAAGTTTTAAGAAGCACAGTGGTTGCATTTGGTTCTCTATTTAATGATATAAGTATTAAACATACTGATAGTAATAAAAATGTAAAAAGTGTAATTAAGGTTCCTCTTGCGTATGGACCAACTCAAAAATTTCTTGCTAGATTAGAACAATCACCAGATTTGAATAAACCGGTACAAATTACACTCCCGAGAATGTCTTTTGAATTTACTGGATTGACCTATGATCCATCAAGAAAGGCAACAACAACTCAAACATTTACTTTGAAATCTTCTTCAAATGGTGCTGAGACAAAAAAAGCATATTTACCAGTTCCTTATAATATGCAATTTGAACTTAGTATTATGTCTAAACTAAATGACGATGCACTACAAATCATAGAGCAAATTTTACCATATTTTCAACCCGCATATACTATGACGGTAGAACTAATTAATGAAATTAATGAAAAAAGAGATATTCCTATAATCTTAGAAAGCATTGCAATGCAAGATGATTATGAAGGAAACTTTTTATCGAGAAGAGTATTATTATATACATTAAGATTTACTGCAAAAACTTATCTCTTTGGTCCAGTTTCTTCTGCAACAAAAGATATTATCAAAAAAACTACAATTGGTTATATTGCTGGAGATACTACAAATTCTCCAGCAAGAGAAATTGTTTATTCTGCTCAACCAAGAGCAATCAGAAATTATACGGGAAATGTTTTAACAACATTAACCAAAGATGCAAGTACAGAAGATATACTAATTTATGTTAGCGATTCGTCATCTATAGTTTCTAATACATATCTCGATATTGAGGGAGAAGAAGTATATGTAAAACTTGTTTCCGGAAATACTATTACAGTAGAAAGAGGTAGAGATGGAACACCAATCACCTCTCATTTAATTGGAGCAGAAGTAAAGTCTATAACAACTTCTGACAATATGTTAATAGAAGATGGTGATGATTTTGGTTTTAGTGGTTCAAATTTATAACTTTTATAGAAAATGACAAAAAAATTTGATAACTTAAATCAGACTTTTAACACAAGTGCTGAAATTATATCTAAAAAAATAGATACTAATATAGAAAATATAGAGACACCTACTTCTAGTATTTCAGATGATATTAAAAAAGATTATGAATATACTAGGGGAAATTTATATTCACTAATAGAAAAGGGACAAGAAGCTATTAATGGTATTCTTGAATTGGCACAAGAAAGTGAAATGCCTAGAGCATATGAGGTTGCTGGACAACTTATTAAAAGTGTTGCAGATGCCACAGATAAATTAATGGAACTTCAAAAAAAATTAAAAGACGTAGAAGAAAATAAAATAAAAGGACCAACAACAGTCAATAATGCATTGTTTGTTGGATCTACCTCAGAACTAGCAAAATTTTTAAAGCAACAATCCCAAGAAAGTATAGAATAATAAATATAAAAAGGTACTTAATATAGTTCAATGCCTAAGTTGAAATCTCATAAAACAGTTGAGCAAATTGCAAAAAAACATCGTCTTGATGTTTCCTTTATACAAAATCAACTTGATATGGGAGAACCTATTGAGCACGAACACACTAAAGATCATAAATTAGCACGAGATATTGCTCTTCAACATCTTGATGAGATTCCAGATTATTATACTCGTTTGAAAAAAATGGAAGCATCCGCTAAAAAGAATCATAAAAAATTTAAGGATGTAAAAGAAGAAACTAAATCGGGAGATGAAAGTCTTCGTGATTGGTTTAAAAAATCTAGTGGAACAGATCCAAAAACAGGAAGAAAGGTGAAAGGATGGGTTCAACTAGGAGGTCCATTTGCTGGTGCTCCTTGTGCTCGCCAGCCAGGTCAAACTTCTACACCAAAATGCGGAAGTTCTAAAATGGCAGCAAATCTTTCTCCAGAAGAGGAAGAAAAAGCATTTAGAAGAAAGAATAGAAACGATCCAAATCAACCAGAAAAAAAGAACGCATCAAAACCAACTAACGTAAGAACTGAAGAAATGGATTTACAAGAAAAAAAGAAGTCTGGAAAAAAAGATGCGTGCTATAATAAAGTAAAGTCTAGATATGATGTTTGGCCGAGTGCATATGCGTCCGGAGCACTTGTAAAATGCCGTAAAGTTGGTGCTGCAAACTGGGGAACTAAATCGGAGGAAACCATGCACGAAGAAGAAAGATACTGTCCTTTATGCGATAAAAGAGAAACAAGATCTGAATGTTCTTATGGAGAGAAAGCATGGGATAAAGTCTCGGTTAAAGACGAAGAATATTCGATGGCAAGGTCAGAACTCAAAACCATTGAAGATGCAGTAAAAAGACTTAAAGCAAAAGTTGGTAAAGGTGAAGGAGATCTAGAAGCATGGGTTCAATCAAAAATCACTAAAGCAGCAGATTATATTGATACTGCAGCAGATTATATCGCAAGTGGTGAGATGGAAGAGGGAATAAGTTTTGAAGTAAATCCTAAAGATATTAGAAAATCTAAACGTTCTACAAGTATTAGAAATCTTTCTCTGCAAGGTGCAACTGAAGGAGAAAGAGAGGCGGCACAATCAAAAAGAAAAGAACCCAAAATACCTTTAGTAAGACCTGGAGATACTAATATTAGAAACATAAATGCCGAATATGAACCATCCATAGTAGATAAAATTTTATCAGAACTAGGAGAAAATGGTCCATGTTGGAAAGGTTATAAAAGAAAAAAAGGAACTTCTAAATTTGAAAAAGGTTCTTGCGTAAAATTAGAAAATGTTTCTATTGAAGATGCAAATGGAAATACATTTGCGGAAATTATTGATATTATTAAACCTGAACCAATTAAAGGATTTAAGTCTCAAGTAAATGAAGCAATAAGAATGCAAGCACAAACAGGGAATGTAATTGGAGTCACTTTAAATTGGAGAGGAAAATATTATTCTCTTAAAATGTTTTTCCCTCAAGTCAAACTTCCAACACGTAAAGAAATCAATGATGAACTTCAAAAAGTTTATCCAGGATCAATAGTTGTTTATCATTCCGTCTCTGAAATTCAACCAGGACAACCTTTAATCCAGGCATTTGGACCTCAAGGTGGAAGTGCAGCAAAACCTGGTCCTAGTAGAAATTATGTAAAACCAATGGGAGAAGAAGTTGAGGTTGATGAAGACTGGCAAAAAGTAAATCGTCAAGATAGAACTGACGGTTTGAGTCCCGCTGCAGTAAAGGCATATCGTAGAGAAAATCCAGGTTCAAAACTTCAAACTGCAGTGACTGAAAAAAATCCTACAGGTAAGAGATCGGATCGTCGTAAATCATTTTGCCGTCGTATGTCCGGAATGAAGTCTAAACTTACTTCAACAAAAACAGCAAGAGATCCAGACAGTAGAATTAATAAAGCACTTAGACGTTGGAATTGTAATTAATTTTTAGGAGTTTGTTATGGCAAATAATGATGTTTATCTTGGCAATCCGTTATTAAAAAAAGCGAATACCACTCACGAATTTACTGAAGATCAAATTCTTGAAATCTCCAAATGCATGAGTGATCCTGTTTATTTTGCAAAAAATTATGTAAAAATTGTTACTCTTGATCATGGATTACAGCCATTTAAAATGTATCCATTTCAAGAAAAACTTGTAAATAGATTTCATGAGCACAGATTTAATATCTGCAAGATGCCTCGTCAGACGGGAAAATCAACTACTGTAGTATCTTTTCTCTTACATTATGCAGTATTCAATGATAATGTGAATATAGGCATCCTAGCAAACAAAGCAGCGACCGCTAGAGAACTGTTAGATAGATTGCAGACAGCATATGAAAATTTACCAAAGTGGATGCAACAGGGAATTATCTCTTGGAACAAGGGTTCTTTGGAACTTGAAAATGGAAGTAAAATCTTGGCTGCTTCTACTTCTGCTTCTGCAGTTCGTGGTATGTCATTCAACATTTTATTTTTGGATGAATTTGCGTTCGTCCCAAATCATATTGCAGATTCATTCTTTGCTTCAGTTTATCCTACGATTACTTCAGGTAAAAATACAAAAGTAATTATAGTATCAACTCCACACGGTATGAATCATTTCTACCGAATGTGGCACGATGCAGAAAAAGGTAAGAATGAGTATATATTTACAGATGTTCATTGGAGTGAAGTTCCCGGAAGAGATGAGGAATGGAAAAAGCAAACCATATCAAACACTTCGGAACAACAATTTAAAGTTGAGTTTGAATGTGAATTTTTAGGATCTGTAGATACTTTAATTGCTCCATCAAAACTAAGATCTCTTGTTTATGATCATCCCAAGACTCGCAGTGCTGGATTAGATGTTTATGTGGATCCTGAAGATAATCACGATTATCTTATTACGGTAGATGTTGCAAGAGGAGTAGGAAATGATTACTCTGCATTTACTGTCGTTGATATAACTGAATTTCCACACAAAGTAGTTGCAAAGTATAGAAATAACGAAATAAAACCAATGCTTTTTCCAAGTATTATTGATGAAGTTGGAAAAAGTTACAATGATGCATATGTGTTATGTGAAGTTAATGATGTTGGAGATCAAGTAGCAAGCATTCTTCAATATGATTTAG
>JBILTA010000838.1:0-7203 GCA_044371785.1 Pirellulaceae bacterium
CGCGCGAGCTGCGTCACGAGGTGCGAGTCGAGCAGCACCGTGTCGCCGTTCTTGTTCGCCCGGTTCTTGTAGAGCGTCGCGTTGTCGGCGTCACGCACCCACGCGAAGGACTGGTAGAAGAACGTCAGGTCCTGCGCCGCAGTCGGCGGCGCGAGGATGTAGATCTGGTTGCCGCGGATCTGCCAGTAGAACGACAGCGTCGGCAGCGTCTGCCGCACGAGCAGCTCCTGCCACGCCTGCGGCGAGACCGGCCCGATGGCCGGCCACTGCATCGTCGAGTTCCACTGCGTCTGGTCGATGAACTCGTAGAAGTCCTCGGGCAGCGTGAACGCCTGCTCCTTGATGCCAGGCGTGGACGCCTGGATGCTGAGGGTGTGGGTCTTCGTCAACTCCTGCCAGTCGGCCATGCCGAGCAGGTCGATGCCCGCGAGGTTGACGGACTGCACCATCTGGACCACGGCGGGGTCGGAGTCCCCCGCCGGGTCCGCAGGCGCTGGGAAACTTACCAGCTGCGCGACGTTCTGGACGATGGTCCCGAGCGTGTTGTCAGTGATGATCTGGTAAGGCATGAGGCATCAACCTCAGTTCTTCTTGCCTTTGGCGTCGTTCACCATCTTCGTCAGCGCCTCGAGCGAGACCTGCAGATCCTCGATCTTCGCGTCGCGGGCCTTGAGCTCCTCGTTCATCTTCTCGAGCGGAGCGTTGCCCTTCGCGAGCTCGAGGAACGCCGCCGCGGCGCGCTTGTCCTCGTTGAAGCCCATGAACTTCTGGCCGAGCGAGTCCGGCGCAGCAGCGAGCTGCTCGACGGTGTGGACGTTGAAGAACTTGTACTCCTCGACCTTGCCGCCCGTCATGCGCGGCAGCGCCGTGAGCGGCGTGCCCTCGACGCTGTTGCCCTGGCCGGCCTTCCACTTCTCGTAGCGCGCAGCGAAGCGGCGCGAGTCGATGGAATCGACCGGACGGTCGATGACGCTCAGCTTGTCGCCAGGGACCATGATGCGGATGCAATCCACCTCGCGGTAGATCGGGCGGCCGGCGGCTCGCGAGTCGCCGAGGTGCATCATGGGCTTGCGGTAGAACTGCACGAACAGCTTGTCGTCGTTCACGAACCGGGACTCGTCGAGACCCGGCGCGTCGAGCACGCTGTTCCAATCGGTTGACACTGTGGTGGTGTTCACCTGCACGGGAAAAACTCCTCTTCTGGTTGTGGAAAAGGGGCAGTGCGGGAATCACCCCGCACCGCCCCACTCTGCTGCTGGATTACAGCGTGACGCCGACGGTCGGGTAGCTGAACAGCGCGTCCGCGTTGACGGCAGCCGCACCGCCAGTCGCGGTGCCGAGGACGAGGCCAACGATCGCCTCGGCGCCCGCAGTGCCGTCGTCGTCCAACGCGCCGGCCGTGGCCGTCGTGTTGAGGCGCGTGCCCTTGGCGGCCGATGCGAGCGTGCGCACGCTGCCCTTGCCGTACACCTGGAACCAGCCGTACTGGTTGTCCGCGAGGCCGGCCTGAGCGACGCCGATGCGAGAACCAAAACCAGCCGCGCCGGGCGCGGTGTTCGTGGTGCTCGCCATCGCGAAGTCGAAGCCAGTCGCCTCGACGCACGCGAAGAAGGCGGTGACAGCGCCGTCCGCGCGGCCGTAGATGAACTCCTGATACCCGAGAACCGGGTCGTCGAAGCCGCCGAGCGTGCCGAGCCGGAAGGCCGGAACGTCGGTGGCGGCGGTGACCGCGGTCTTGTCGATGCCGATGATCTGAGACATGTCTTTTTCTCCTGAGAAGAGCCTCGGTAGGCAGGGGTCACCTACCTACCAAGGCAAGGTGACCCCCACCACGAGGTCGTTAGTTCTGGATGCGGCCCTGGAACTGCGCGCCCGACGAACAGAGGTTGCCCGCCCACGCGAGGATCTGGACCTCGGCATCCTGCGAAGTGGAATACCGCTTGCCCGGCGACAGCGAGACCATGTTCCGGTCACGATGCGGCCGCAGGAAGAGGTACTTCGTGTTCAGCATGAAGCCGGTGTTGGCCGGGCAGTAGCCGCCGATGCCGCCGTCCAGGACCACGTCGGCGTCCATGAACTTGAGCGTCGGGAAGCCGAGGCTGCCCTGCGCCGGGTCGGTGAAGCGCTGGTTCGCCTGCAACGACGCCGTGTAGATGCCCCAGTAGTTGGCATCGAGCACGATGAGGTCGGGACGATCCGAGCCGCGCACGAGCGACGCCCAGAGCGTGTTGAGGCCGGTCTGCATCTGCGCGCCCGTGGCGGGCGGCGTCACGCCGGCGGCCGAGAAGTCGTACAGCTTCGACTGCCAGAACGTCCAGGTGGCGCGGTCGATTCCACCGTAAACGCCGGTCGCGGGGTTGGAGGGCACAGCCGCGTTGAGTCCGGTGATCTCCTTACCGCCCGACCCGGTGCCGTCGGAGTAGATCGACTGCGCGAGACGGTTCGCCATCGTGGCCTCGGCCACGTTGATGCGCGACTCGAGCAGGTCGATGAACGCCTCGCGGCCGCTGTTCTGCAGCATCTCGAGGCCGCTCATCACGACCGGGCAGGCGAGCTGCTTGATGCTGAACTCGGCGGCCGAGATCACGTCCTGCGCGGCGATCGGCAGGGTGTCGTAGCCCGAGTAGAAGGCAGCGTTGCCGTTCTCGGCGAAGCTGAGCTCCTGCAGGATGGACGAGCCGCCGCCGAACGGCTTGATGTTGCCGCGCTGCTGCAGGCGCGCGAGGAGCGCGTTGTTGCGGGTGACGTTGTCGGCGATCGAACGCGACCGGTTCTGGATGGTGGTCGCGACGATGTCGCTCACATTTGCGAATGGCATGATTGAAACTCTCCACAAAAAATTGAACTGGGGATCACTCCCCGCCCTTTTTCGTGGCCTAAACGAACCTGTTCAGTCCGGTCAGTCGCGGTGGGCGAATGCGGTATTCCGCGTATCGCTCCGTCGAGCTTCGGTGGCTGCGGCGCTGGGCACACAACGGGCACGGCGAACCATGCCCGTTGTGTTTATACCATCATCGTGCGGTTTGCACAAGCGCCGCTTCGATGGCCGAGCGGACATCGGTCGGCGTCGGGGCGGGACCGGCCGGCGCGGCCGAGCCCGACACGCTCACCGCCGCCCGCTTGGCGCGCGCGGCAGCGTCGTTCACCTGCTGCGCGCCCTGGGAGCGCGAACGGGTCTCGAGCACCGAGCGCACCCGCGGGTTCGTCAGGCAGGCCTGACGGTAGGCGTCCTGCAGGGTCAGCTCCCGGCCGCGGCGCTGGGCGACTTCCATCAGGTCGGCCATGTCCTCGCGCACGTCCCCACCGAACTCGGCCTGCTCGATGAACCGCTCGACCTCGGAGGCCGCCTCCTGCTGCGCGCGCTGCGCTTGGGCGGCCTGCTGCTGCTGGAACTGCGACATGAACTGCTGCACCGGCGCGAGCTGCTGCTGCAGGATCTGCTGCACCTGCGTCGAGGCGGCATCGCCCCTCGGCACCTCACCGGCCAGCGCCTGGTCGAGCTGCTCGATGAAGTTGTTGCCGAACCGGCCGACCCCGAACTGCTTGACGATGCCGGCGACCATCGTCGCGAGCTCCGGCGCCGTGCCCGTGCGCAGCCGCGCCGCGGTGCTCATCAGGTTGTCGATCGCCTGCAGCGGGTTGCTGTTCTCGGCCTTGATGAACATCTCGTAGGGCCGGATGACGTTGGTCAGCTGCTCGGTGAACCGGCGCGCCTCGACCGACTCGGCGAGCGCACGCTGCGTCTCGGACTCGCGCCGGGCGACCTCCGCGCGCACGTCCGGCGGCAGCGCCGCCCAGTGCTCACGCACGTCCGGCCGCCACGACGCTGGGGCCCGCTCCTGCGGCGCCGGGCGCGGCTCGGCCTTCGGGCCGGGCTGGATGGCCGGCGTTGCGTCTTCCGCATGCTGTTGCGGCTGCGCCACGGACTCGGCCTTGGCCTCGGTCGGCTTGAAGCGGCCGGACTCGTCGCGCACGCGCGAGGGCGAGGCGCTCTCCGGCGAGGGCGCCGAGACGGGCTCTGGGGCCGAAGCAGGGGCGCTCTCGGCGGCGATGGGCTCGGGGGCAGGTGTCGGGTCGGATGCGGGCACGGCCGCCTCCAGCGCGTCCCTGATCGTGGTGGGGTCAGACATGGGTCACCTCTTGGATTGAAGTCGTTCGATGGCCTCGCGGATGTCCTGCTTGCGCACGGAGCCGCCCTGCTGGTAGTACCTCTCGCGCTCGACCTTGGCCTTCGCCCAGGTCTCCTTGAAGTCGTCCGCGGTCGTCAGCCCCGTGCGCTTCATGTACTCGCGGTGCTTCTTGCGGCTCGAGATGTCCGCACCGCCGGGCGCTGCGAGCCCGTCATAGTGCCGGTCACCCCACAGCGCGCTCAGGTGATTGAGCGCGTCCTTGCGGCGCGGCGGCTCGGTTGCGCCGATCTCCACCATCTCGCCCGATTCGGGGTCGTACCTGTAGCGTCGTCTCGTCATGGCGTCCTCAGTTCAGCAACAGCAGCCATTCCTCGCGGCGGCGGCGCTGGATGCGCCGCATCCGCTCCTGTACCTCGACCTCGAACGCCTCAGCGGCAAGCTGCCGCGCGCGCTCGGAGTCGGCCTTGCGCGCCTCGATGCCGGCGCGCTCAAGCGCCGCCGAGACCATCCGCGCCACCTCGCCCGCGTCGAGCGACGCCGGCACCGGGATGGCGATGCGCTGGCGCCGGGTGAGGATGGCGACGCCCTCCTCGCCCCCGGCGGCCGTCTCGACCACCTCGGCCTTCTTGGCCTTGAGCGGCGCGACTGCGGCCTCGATCTGCTCGCGGAGCTGCTCTCGCTCGCGGCGCTCCTCGTCGAAGTCGCGCTGCTTGCGCTTCTCAGGCGGGCCGTATCCGCCGCGCGTCTCGACCGCAGGCGGCGGGGGCGGCGGCGAACCCCCGCCCCACGCGGTGGCCCACGCGCCACCCCACGATGTGCCCCAGGTCGAGTAGGTGAACGGCACTTACACCGGCCCCCACTCGTTGCCAGACTGACCGGTGCCCTTGACCTGCACGTCGTTGACGTACTGGATGTTCGCGTCCACCTGCCCCGCGACCGTGAAGGCGAGCGAGTCCGTCTTGGTCTTCACCGCCGTCAGGTCGGCCGCCGTCGCAAGGCCGCTCTGGATTTCGGTCACCGCGCTTGCCGCCACCGCGGCAGCCGTGATCGCGTCGTTGGCGATGCTCGACACCGTGACCGATTCGCCAGGCAGCCCCGCGAACACCTGCTCGCGCAGGTCGATGGGGTCAGCGCCAGAGGCCGTCGCCCGCAGCACCAGATCGCCGAGCGTGTCGGTGTGCGAGCTCGTGAGCGCGATGTTGTACCAGCCGTCCCCGCGCTCGGTAACCGTCGGCGAGATGCTCGAGAAAGCCGCGCCGTTCTTGGAGAGCGACACCGAGAGCGTCGCGCCCGTTTTGCCGGTCACATGGTCGGCAGAGTCGGTGAGGAAGACCATCAGGTTCCGCGCTGTCGATTGCTTGAGCATCTCTTACCCCTTGTTGACGACGCGGGACTTGGAATAGGTGTTACCGCCGCTCGGCGCAGCCGGGGGCGGGTAGTAAAGGATCGTCGCCTCGATGTCGTAGTTGTGGAACGTCGAGGCCGCGCCGCGCAACGGTTCTTGCGAGAGTTCCTGGAACCTTCCACCGACCAGCGCCAAGCCCTGCCCCGGCGTCACGACGATGCCACTCCCCGGCGCGGAGTCGAGCATCAAGCAGTCGTCCATCGTGGAAGACTGCATGCCGATGGCTTGGCTGATGCCGACGTTCGGAAAGAGGTTTGTGTACGTCTTGCGGGTGAACACCCCGGCGTTGAGTTGCGCGTTCAACCACGCCTGCAGCAATGCGCCAGAGCCCTGATACGCAAGGCCGTGCGTGGTGTACATATCGGGTTGCCACTCACCGGGCAGGCGAATCTGCATCGGCCCGACCGACACCCTAAGACTGCTCGGCGCGGTCTTCGACGTGTCGGCGCTGATGACCGTGGCCGCATCGCCACGCAGCGAGTACCCGTCCATCCTCATCAAGCGCAGGCCGGGAGTCAGGGTCGCCTCGCCGTCCATCGGCAGGAACATCAGCTTCACGGCCAGCGTCACGCCCGAACCGCTGCCGTTCATGATGGCGTACAGCGCCCCGCCGATCGTGCGGCCGGTGCCGACATCGGTCGATCGGCAGACGTAGGTCGCGCCCGTCGTCGTGTTCGTGACCACCGCCGAGACGATCATCGAGTGCGGCAGGCCGAACTCCTCTTGCACGAGCGCGATGCCCTCGCCAGCCCGAAGGATGATGGGCTCCACGTTTACGTTCTCGCCACCCCGCCACACGTCGGCAAAATGCGACTTCTGGTGCGTGACCATTGACCCGCCATAGGTGCGCGACGAGAACTGCGAGTTTGACGTCTGGACTCCATAGGTTGGGCAGTCGTTGATGCGTCGAAACCGCGCCGTCGTGGTCACGCTGTTCGGGTTGTTGACTACCGTGACTTGAGAAGGAAACGATGCGTCTGCTGTGTCCATCTTGACCGGCGTCACCGTATCGCCACCCGTCACCGCGCTCACACGATACAGCCCGAAACTGCCGGAGCGGTTGGGCATGGTTGAAACGGCAGGGCCGGCAGACGTCGGAGCAGCCGGTGACACCCGCAGAGACACGAGCTCGAAATAGGCGCGGTCGTCAGTCGCGTCGTTCTCGATGGCGAGGAAGGCGTCCTCAAGAGGCCGCACGTCCACCGCGTTAAGTCGCAGGTAGTACGTCTCAGGCATCGGGCGGCGTCTCCGTCACGACCTCGAAGCGCACATAACGCCCAGGCGTCTTGCATGACGGGCAGGTGATGGGCGGGGAATGCCCGCCCACGCCGCCGTTGAGGTCATGCTGCACGCGATCGGCGAGCTCCTGCGACACTTCCCACTCGTGGCCGCAGGTCTTGTGTCGCAGAGCGGGCATAAATCAGCTCGCTGAGTCGGTGAACTCGATCTCGAGGTCCGCCGTGCCGACCGCCGACGAGCCGCTGTGGAAGAGCTGGAAGCCCTGACCCGCGCGGCAGGTGACCGGCTCGACGTTGGTGTCGCCGTACCCAGCGTTCCACACCTCAGCGAAGGGCACCAGCGTCAGCCAGTTGGCCTGCGTGGTACCGGCGACGACCGGCTCTTCGTTGACGAACAGGAAGCGCCGGAAGATGTCCGAACCGGTCGTGG
>JBILTA010000273.1:0-7185 GCA_044371785.1 Pirellulaceae bacterium
TGGGACGCACCGGCAACAAACAACACCCTAATATACCTCGCCCCTCCAACCCTACTTTACCTCCAATGAAACCAAGCGATTTTGCGGCAGCGGGCAGCGTTCCCGCTCAAACCCGTGATGGCTATCCGGTCCGAATGGGGCCACAAGCGATGCCTGGTCCCGCCGACACTTATGTCGGTTACGGTGAAGGTTGGGCCAACGTCTCGAACACTCCTTTCCGCGAATACAAACACTGGGTACACGAAGGAGGAATCAGTACACCATTGATTGTCCACTGGCCCAAGGGTATCCAAACCAAAGGCGAATTAAGACATCGTCCAGGGCATCTTGTCGATATCGCTGCCACGCTTTATGACCTGGCCTCTGCCCCCTACCCTGCTGATGCCACACCACTGGAAGGCATCAGTTTACGACCAACCTTTGATAACAACGACACAACACGTCCCCCTATCTACTGGGAGCATGAAGGAAACCGAGCTGTCCGCGCCGGCAATTGGAAGCTTGTCGCTAAGCATAACGAGCCGTGGGAACTCTACGACATCTCGATCGATCGCTGTGAACGAAACAATCTCGCTTCGGTCGAAGTCGAAAAGCTCACCGAACTGATCGAACTTTATCACACGTACGAACGACGAGCACTTGTCGCGCCTTGGCCACTTAAGTGATGACACATGCAACCGCTGCGCGACTCACGCTTTGCTGAAGACGCTATTGGCAACCGTACTTGTGCTATCTGCAAAATTTTCGACTTCAATTTCCATCGAGCGGAGGATGCTCAGGAACATGTTGGACATTTTGGTCTCGTCCTGGCGCCAATAGGTCCCATGTTTCAAGCCCATGTTCGCACCACCAGCGACAAGCGTTGGCAAATTCTTCGGCCAATGCGTCGTACTGGCACCACTACCAAACAATACGATCGTATTGTCCAACAACGTTCCCTCATGATCCTGATACTCAGTAAGACGCTTCAAGAAATGGGACGTTTGCTCCATCAGGAACCGATCGTATTTCGCAAACTGTAACTGTCCATCTTTGTCGCCTGCATGGGACAAATTGTGATGCGTTCTCTCCAGCCCCAGCTTCAAGGGAAACGTATCGCTGATCCCCATGCCATCTTCACGATTGAGCATGAAGGCAACCGATCGCGTGATATCAGCATCAAATGCTAATGCAATCAGATCAAACATGTTGCGATAGTATTCCGCCGGTTCCCCTTCATTAGTTGCATCCAGATTCAGATGCGAATAGTCTTGTTTCTTCAGCGGTACATCGATCCACTTTTCCGCTGCAATCAAACGCGACTCAATCTCGCTCAGCGACGCCAAATACTGATCCATCCGCTCACGATCGCTCTGGCCCAACGTTTTATTGAAGTCGTTCGCGCTCTCCAGCACGGCATCAACTAATTTCATCCGCGAGCGAATCCGGTCTCTTTCCGCTTTTAAGCCTGAGACATCGGCTCGAAACAGTCGATCAAACACACGCCGTGGATTATTCTCAGCAGGGATTGGACGTCCTTGCAAATCATAGGAAATAGTGCCCGTTCTCGATAGAAACCCAACCCCAGCATCAATCGACAGCACCAACGATGGTTGCCGACAATATTGCTTGGTGTGCAACGCAATAACCTGATCCAATGCAACCGAGTTATATGCCCCCGGTTTTGGATTATGCAACGGTGCGCCGGTCAACCACATATCCGAACACAAATGCGGATCAGCCTTGGTACCATTTTCATGAAACAAGCCACCCAAAAAACTGATCTGATCTTTGAATGGTGTTAACGACTCAGTCGACTTCCCTAATACAAAACGCCCGTTGTCCTCTGCCGTTGGAAAGAAACTCCACTCATCAATGCCATGCTCAGATTTAGGCAATGCCATCCCGTTCGCGGTATACAAGGCACAAAATCGCTTCGGGCGATTGGCGATCACCTCGCCCCCCATCGCCTCCAATACTGGCAATGCCAACGCGGCACCCGCGATGCCCTTCAATACGGCTCGTCGATCCAATACTCTCATTTTGCAATCTCCTTGCACTTGAACCGCTCAAAAAGCTTACTTCAGCAAGAACGAGTCACTGGTGATCACACATTCCAGCACATCTTGCAACCGGTACTCGTTGGCTTTTAACACATCTAATCGCTGCCGCAAATCCACTTCATCTTTATAAGACAACGATCTACCATTCGCATAGATTGAAAGATGTTTCGCAAGGCTGAACGCGAGTTGCTCTCTTTTTTCAGATAGCAAGTAATTGCGAAACTCACTAAATCCCTGCAATTTTGTCCCATCAGCCAACTCAGTCGTAGAGTCAACCTCCTCGTTTCGATGCAATCCCCCTGCATCAAACTCCTCAAAGGGCAAACCCCATGGATCAATCCCTTGATGGCACTTCGCACAGCCTTCCACGTCTCGATGTTTTTCTAAACGCTGCCTCAATGTCAACTGCGTTAAGTCTTCGAGCGCTGGAACATTGGGTGGTGGGTCCCCTGGTGGTTCCGCAATAATCTTTCGAGCCAACCAAGCACCACGTTTTACGGGATTCGGTTCACGTCCATCCGACAAGCCTGCATGAATGGCGGCAAAGCTCAGGATCCCCCCGAGCGACTCCCTTTCATGCTTCACGGACGTAAACTCAAGTCCTGACTCAACCCGCTCACTCAAACCATAATAGCTCGCTAGAACATCATTCACGACCACCTCTTCCGAACGATACAAATCCAATAGCGACTTGTTGCTTTGCACTTTGTTCAACCAAAACTCGATAGGCTCTCTACGCAACTCAGCCTTAACGGTACGTGTCAACTTCGGAAACTTCTTCCCATCCGTATTGACCACTTCAAATTTATCCAAGCTCAACCATTGTGACACAAACGACTCTGCTCCAAACCGATAACGTGGGTCGTCTAGCATCTTCTTTATAACGTCATCTAAGCTCACTCGCAGTTTCCCTTGAGCGGCCAATTCTTGTAACGTTGTATCCGGTGGACCATCCCACAAAAAATAGGAGAGCTTCGAGGCAAGCTCCCAGTCATCGAGCGGCTCGCTGTCACTTGATTCGCTTCGTTCAATCAAAAACAAGAACTGCGGCGATGTCAGAATCATAAGCAGTAAAGGCCGTATCCTTTCCGAAAATACGGCCGTACTATTCGAGCTATCCCACCATTTCATCAAGCTCGCAATTTCATGGGCCATCACCGGACGTCGAAAAGCTCGACTCGCGAACTGACGAATCACCTTCTCGGCTCGTTCACGCTCAAGTAATGTTTCGTTTGAGCCCTGCATTAAAGTGACATAATTCTGCGGCGGCCATTGTTCAAAATAGGGTCCTTCGAATTCGATCTTGCGAATGAGCAAGCGTGGCATGTCACGACCATCGCTATATTCACATCGCACTCCGATCTCACGTATACCAGCCAGGTAATTCACATTTTCAGGCTCCACTTCGGGTCGCGGAAAATTGTTGATTGCACCTTCAAAGACAAACTCTTGCAGATCGGCACCTCGGACGGTCTGCGGCACGCCAACCGGATTTAAAGTACTGCCACAATCTCGTCTCAAACCGACATAAACACCCACCGCCGGATTTCGCTGTTCAAACCTCTCGAATCGCGACACCCTCGGATCCGCCGCATCAAGCTTCAGCATCCGAATTCGACAATTTCCGCCGTTCACCTTATCGACCAAACCGATGTCCACAGGGCCCTTTTTCAATCGAATCAGCATAAATGGAGTTACGTTATGACTCTTTCCAAAGATACGTTCTCCTATCTGTAACTGTAAATCGACGGGAGCATATTTTTGATCCGTCACATTGGCAACTTCTGCTGCCAGCATTTGCGGAGTTGCCAGATCGACTTGATAAACACCATCTTCAGCGACCTCGATTTCTTGTCGCAATTTATCTGCTGTCAAAAGAAGCTCAGTACAACGAGCAACCTCTTCCCTAATTGGCTCATCCTCAGCGTCTAGCAACAGAGCATCTTCGTATTTTGAAGCCCATACACGAACTCGAAAATTCCCGCGTTCAGGCAGTTCCCGCAGCGCGATTTTAAAATTTGCGTGTGGACCATAGGTACTCGACTCACCAAAGATCTCAGAACTGGGGATTGCAGGCCTCAGTAGCAAACCAGCGGCAACGGATTCATAAGCTCGACCTTTGGGATACCCTTCACTGCCGCGCATGCAAGCAAATACCGCATGATAGATACTGTCGAAGTCTCGCCAACCACGAACTGTGTCATTTCCTTGATAGCCTTCAATGAATCGAAACTTGCGCTGCATTTTAAACGGTTGGAACTCGAATGCCTTCTCAGGAGCAACTTCTGTTACCACAAAGTCTTGATTGGGTAACAACTGATTGAGCGCTCCCAGCACCAATTCGCCACGATATGGTTCTGAATTGATACCTTTACCAAATTCCATTTGGAATGTTTGCACGGTGGGAGCCGCAGCTTCATCCACCATGACGAGCTCTAAAGCTCTTTCGGCAATTTGAAGATACGCTTCCAGTTGCAAAGGATTTAATTGCAATGTCTGGCTGTTATTCGAGAAGCCATCTTTGGAAATACCGTCGGGTGGCAATATCCCAGTCAACTCTTCTTCGATACCCAACAATTGTTTCAGCGTACGAGCGTATTGACTCACAGTAAGTCGGCGAATGTTCCCGTTGCGTTTGACTTCACGTGTCCGAGCCCATCCCATGGCTACTTGGACATCTTTCAGAAACCGCAACCGTTCTTCTGCCGTGGGTTGCTGAGCATCAACGGGTGGCATCTCTTCATGCTGAACCAACTTCTCGATTGCTTCCCACAACTTGAGAGTTGTATCCTCATAGCCTGCATCCAGTTGATCGACTCGGATTCCTGACTCGCGTACGTCAGCATTGTGGCACTCAACGCAATATTTCGTTAGGAACGGACCAACCGATTGCTTGAACTGCGCTGAAACTTCGCTTGCATCATCCGAGGCCCCCTGTACCCTGACAAGCAAGAGTGCAACGAAACATATACTCGAAAACACTGTCACACACGTACATTTGTACGTAGCCAATCTAGATAGCCAGCACCTGATCCTGTGCCGTTGACGGCTTCCGCTTGCGGGCATTCGAGAGCTAGCTTCATCCATGGAACAAATTCGGTGGGGTTCAGTAGGGGTGGGGTAGGTAAGATGAGGCATCATCTGATAAACTCAAGTTTAGCCAATTCGGGATGCCAAAACATCCATTGCGGTCAAAAAAGCACCGTCTCAAATGCTCAAATCCTCCAATTTACACAACTCCGCAGCCTTACCATGAAAGGAAATCGCTTGCCTCCTGAGCGACCCTTGCTGGACACCCCCGATCCTCGCTTTCAAATCTTGGTAACCGACGACGGTTCTAGATCACTCCAAGATACCGTACTCAATGAGTCCTACCACAGCGGCTCAGGGGCTGCCGCCGAGTCGTATGTTGTTTACATCCGTAATAGCGAGGTCGTAAATTTAATCACCCCTTCGCGAACAACTCGCGTCCTGGAATATGGCTTCGGAACTGGCATGAATTTCATCATGACCGCGGCCCTAGCTCGCGCTCGCAACGCGCCACTACATTATGAATCATGGGAATACAAGCTATTGCCCGCAGACGTGTTTGAACTGCTGCAACTTCCCGCATCGATAAATGCTGCCCAGAATCTTGGGTGGCTTACCGAGTGTGCTGACCACGCGATCTCGCTGTGCGAAGATTTTATCCGCTTTCGTAAGTCGCTTCTACAAGATCAAAGCGGCTGTGTTGAATTCTCGTTCCGTCCGAACATCACCTTAAAACTGATGCTCGGCGACGCGACAAAACTAGATCCGGTATTGTACAAAACTCAATTCGACGCCGTGTATTTCGATGCTTTTAGTCCGCAAACCAATCCCGACCTTTGGACTCCTCCAGTACTGACAACGGCTCATGCCCTATTGGCTCCCGGCGGACGTCTGGTCACCTACTGTGTAAACAGCTATGTGCGAAAACTGATGACCGAATGTGGCTTTAGAGTCACCAAGGGCCCTGGTCCACCCAAAGGAAAACGAGAGGTGATGATTGCTTTGAAAGAATCCGTTACAATCTAAAAGTCACGAGCCCTCCTTATCTTCCTCCTACCTCAAGAAACCGACAATGGTCCTCACCTCGATCGATTGGCAGAAGCCCGGTAAACAACAAGGTTTTTTGCAAGTCCCCTATTCTCATAACTTGGGCGGCTGGGCAAACATTATGTTGCCCATCACCACCATTGCACCTGAATCCCCCGCGTCCATTACCGGGCCAACCGTGCTCATCTTGGGCGGGAATCATGGTGACGAGTATCAAGGACAAATCGCAGGCATGAAACTCGCCCGTGCCCTTGAGCCCGCTGAAGTAAACTCGCGCGTCATTATCATTCCTTCACTGAATTTTCCCGCAGCTCGCGCGGCAACACGGCTCTCTCCACTAGATGGAATGAACATGAACCGCGCTTTTCCTGGCGATCCCAACGGCCCCGTGACTAGCCAAATCGCTCATTATCTATCTACGGTTCTATTCCCGATGTCGGATGTGGTGATTGATATCCATTCCGGTGGCCGCAGCATGGAATTTCTCCCCTGCGCTCATATGCATGTCGTCCCTGATCGCAATCAACGTCTGAAAATGCTCAACGCCATGCTCGCTTGGAATACGGATTTCGCCTTCTTGTATACAGACATTGCTGGCACAGGTCTGCTTCCGGTCGAAGCCGAAAATCAAGGTAAGCTAGTTATTACGACCGAACTCGGCGGCGGTGAAGCGATTCCTGCCCATGTACATCGCATTGCCCAAGAAGGATTGCGAAACGTCCTCATCCATGTGGGTGCGTTGAAAGGCATTGAAACCACTCGCACAAGTCAGGGCAAACCACCTGCCATCCTGGTTCAAGCACTTTCGGCGGATGATTATCTGCTAGCTCCTGAATCAGGTATCTTTGAAGTTGCCCTGGAACTGGGTGAAAAAGTTTATGCGGGTGATCCAGTCGGCTGGATACATTTCTTAGAACGCCCCGATCGCAACCCCGAACCCATCTACAGTAAGACTAGCGGATATCTTGTCACCATGCGTGCACCATGCCTGACGCAGCAAGGAGATTGTGTAGCGGTGATCGCACAGGAAGTTGATCCTAAAACACTCCAATAACCCATAAACTAA
>JBILTA010000274.1:0-7179 GCA_044371785.1 Pirellulaceae bacterium
CGCTTGAAGAACTTCTATGCCGAACGAGTTCTACTCGAACAACCGTTCGTAAAAGACGATAAAGTGACGGTTGGTCAGTACGCCAAAAGCGAAGGCATGACTGTTAAAGCCTTTGTCCATTACGTTCTTGGTCAAGTTGGCTAAACGAATAGATAACACATTCGGCGTACGCTGCGCAACAGCATGGCTGAAACTGAATGTGAATACCATGAACCCCGCGATCCCTTCGATAGTGAATGGATCGCGGGGATTTTGTCTATATGGCCCTATTTTCCTTTGATTCAAAGCTCGAGAATTTCTATGACTTCCACCGAAAACGCATCCCCTCATTATCGGCGCGTCATTCTTAAGTTGAGCGGCGAGAGTTTGGCTCACGCAGGCGAGCGTGGTATCAGCATGGATGAAGTCCAAACCATTGCCATGCAAATTAAAAATGCGCACGAATTAGGGTGTCAAGTTGCCGTCGTGGTTGGTGGAGGCAACATTCTGCGTGGGGCCCAATTCAAAGGCAATGGTGGTAACTTGATTCACGAAGCTACCGCCCATTATATGGGAATGTTGGCCACGGTGATAAATGCTCTCTCTCTTCAAGATCCACTCGAAATGATCGGCTGCCAATCGCGCGTTATGTCCGCCGTAAAAATGGATGGCGTCTGCGAACCCTTCATCCGTCGACGTGCCATACGACATTTGGAAAAAGGTCGCATTGTTATCTTAGCTGGTGGCACCGGTAATCCCTTTGTTACTACCGATACTGCAGCCGCTCAAAGAGCCCTTGAACTCGAAGCCGACATTGTGTTGAAAGCGACGCGCGTCGATGGAGTCTATAGCGATGATCCAGAAAAGAATCCCCATGCAATCCTCTATCGCGAACTCGATTACGATGTAGTTATTGAAAAATCGCTCCGAGTCATGGACGGCACCGCTATCGCACTTTGTCGTGAACACAAGATGCCCGTACTCGTCTTCAACTTCAAAAAAGCTGGCAACATTGTTCGAGCTGTCAGTGGTCAAAAGGTGGGAACACGCATCGGACCAAGACTTAAGCCTGGCGAACCGCTCCTGACCCTCGCGTAAATAAATCAGATCGTTATATACGTTTAGCCCGATTTCACTCGACACCCTCTCGGATGTAAAATGTAATCTGATTTCGGATGATCGAGCTGTCAGTATCCTCTTTACGACCGAAGGAACCCAAGCGATGACAACGGAAGAGATCCTTCTCGATGCGGAAGACCGAATGGAAAAGGCAATTTCCATTTTGAAACACAATTTGGCTGGTATTCGAACAGGGCGCGCCAACCCAGGTTTGGTCGATTCCGTACGAGTCGAGGTGTATGGTTCACAAACTCCACTTAAGCAATTAGCCAGCGTTGGCGCTCCTGAACCACAACAAATAGTGATTCGCCCCTTCGATCCAAGTATCATTAAAGAGATCGAAAAAGCGATCGTTGCTAGTGATTTGGGACTCAATCCTCAAAGCGATGGACGTCTCATTCGCCTCAACGTTCCCCCCTTGAGCACCGAAGTTCGCAAGAAAATGGTTGCTCGTATCAAGGAATTATGCGAAGAATGCAAGGTCTCAGTTCGCAGTATTCGCCGCGATGCCAACAAAGCAGCTGACACCGCGGAAAAAGAAAAACTGTGCAGCGAAGATGATCGGGATAAACTCAAAGAAGATATCCAAGAATTGACCAAAAAGTACGAAGCCGAAGCAACGGATGTGGCCAAGGCAAGAGAAAATGATGTGATGGAACAGTCGTAACCCTTTTTCATACGATGGGTGCAGAGTAGACGTGTCTCAGAACTCAAATCAAACACTTGAATTCTTCTGCCCCAAATGTAATCAACGCTTGCGAGCCGCTAACCGCCTTGCCGGTCAGCGGCTTGTTTGCCCTAAATGCCAACAAAGCGTCAAAGTTCCAGGCATTCAGAATTCACAAAACGATGATGCTCAATGGCTGGATCTCGATGCTCCTGCTGAGACGCCCGTTCAAACCATAAACGACGCTGCCGGCAGTTCACCTGACGATGACGTGTTTGCCCTCGAAACTCCCAAACCTTCTACCAAACCCGCTCCCGTTCAGCCTCCCACGCAAACGAATCCACCGGACGATGACGACCTCCCTTCATTGGCGCCGGCATCTCCTTCCACAGCAGCCAATGAATTTGCCTCCGATCTCTTTGCATCGATTCGTTTAGACGATTTCCCTCCTCCCACTACGCCTGATCGCCCTGCACCTTCAAATCGTACTGCACCTTCAAATCGTACTGCGCCTTCAAATCGTACTGCGCCTTCAAATCGTACTGCTTCGGCAGAACGCACTGGCAATCCTGGCAGGGCCACGCCAAGTCGCAAAACTAATTCCGATGCCGCATTGGATGCGCAGACAGAAACACATGATTCCGAATATCGAATCACCTGTCGTACTTGTGGGACACCTCAATATGTTCCAGTGCGCAAACAAGGCAAAGCGATCCGCTGCCCTGATTGCCATAGCGAGTTTGTGGTTCCGCCGCCGCCACCCAATTGGAATCCTAAAGCCAAAACTTCCAAAGCGTCCGCGAAACAAGTAGATCATGAAGTGAGCTTGGCCGCCGATAGTGGTCCTGTCGCCGCAACACCTGAGCCAACTCGATTATCGGCGCAAGAGTATTTGAGCAAAGCCGAGCAAGCCAATATCGACGAGCAAATGGATAGCGTTTACAACTCCAGCGACTTTGATTCCCAGGAGTTTATACGCCGCAATTTTCAGATTTTCCGCGATCTTTCGGTTTGGGGGCATGCGATTGCACTTGGACTGTTGACGGGCATTTCGATGGCAGTCCTCTTAGGATTACACGACATATTAGCTGACAAAATCCCAACATTTGTTGTCGACATTCTCGGTCTTATTGTGGGTTCTGTTGTTGTCTGTCTTCATTTCACCTGTGGCTATGCTTTAGTCGATGCAGGTGCCCATCGTCGAACCACCGTTCGCTTTTGGCCTTTAGGGAATTTCAAACACGTCCTGGGCGATGGGATGCCCGTGCTTGCCGCCAGCGTACTGAGTGCCCTCCCTGGTCTTTTCTTGTGTGCCCTGATGCTACTAGCGGGAATCAGCGTTGTGGCCGCAATCATCCCCGCATTTCTTTTCTTCTGGGCCCTATTCCCGGTCATATTGCTATCCATGCTAAACTCAGAATCGATTTCAACACCATTCTCTGCCAAGGTGTTTGCCTCGTTTGGCCCAGCCAAAGAAGAATGGGGCGCGGCTTATCTCAAAATGGGGATCGTTTCTTTTATCGCATTTTTGGTCATCAGTGTGGGTTTAACCAACGTCGTCATTGCGGTTTTATCTGGGATCGCTTTGCCAATAGCTTTGTTCTACCTCTATTTCCAAACAGGCTTTCTAGGTTCGAGCATTGCTCAGCATTTGGATGTTGATATCGGCCAATCCGATGATAACTCAGCCTCCAATGAAGCACTTCCGCTCTAACAGCAAGTTCTTGAATTCCACCTTTACACTCACCCTCAGATCGTTTTGACGGACTTTGTATGTTTACGCCAGCTCCCGCCCAATATGGATTTGAAAAAAGTCGCCAAGCCTTTGAACGGGCCTGTAGTTTGATGCCAGGTGGAGTCAACAGTCCCGCCCGTGCATTCGGCGCTGTCGGTGGCCATCCATTGTTTATGCAGCGCGGTACTGGCCCATTCTTGGTAGACATCGATGGCAATCATTATCTCGACTACATCGGCAGTTGGGGACCAATGATTCTGGGCCACGCCCATCCCGTTGTGATCGACGCAATCCAAAAAGCAGCAGAGCAGGGGACCAGTTTCGGGGCTCCCACTGGACGCGAATCGGAACTGGCTCAACTTATTGTCGATGCCATCCCATCGATTGAAAAAGTTCGATTGGTCAGTAGCGGAACCGAAGCTACGATGAGCGCCATTCGGCTGGCACGCGGGGCCACAGGCCGTGAGAAGATAATCAAATTCGCTGGTAACTATCATGGTCATGCTGATAGCTTGCTAGTGGCTGCGGGGAGCTCTGCAGCGAACCTAGGCGTCCCCGATTCACCAGGAGTCACTGTAGGCACGAGTCGCGACACGATCGTCCTAGAATACAACGACACCCATGCCATCGAACGCTTGTTTGACGAAATCGGCGATCAAATCGCAGCCGTGATTCTAGAACCGGTGGTAGGTAACATGGGCCTAGTACTGCCGGACGAGCATTTTCTTAAAACACTGCGACACCGAACAGAAACACACGGAACGGTCCTGATTTTCGATGAAGTGATGACCGGTTTTCGAGTCGCTTACTCCGGCGCACAATCGCGTCTTGGAATCAAACCAGACCTTACCACACTCGGAAAAATTGTTGGAGGTGGTCTCCCTCTAGGCGCTTATGGAGGACGCCGCGACCTTATGGACCACGTGTTACCGGCCGGCAAAGTCTTTCAAGCGGGCACGCTTAGCGGAAATCCACTTGCAACCGCAGCCGGTATTGCCACGCTCAAACTATTGCGAGACCAATCGCCCTACGATTATCTGGAACAACAAGCCCAACGGCTGGCAACCGGCCTAAGTGAGGCGGCCGAGGCGGCTGGAATTCCTTACAGAATGCAGCGCATGGGTAGCATGATGACCTTGTTCTTCATTGACGAAGATGTGGTCAATTGGCCGTCTGCCGCCCGTGCCGATCGCAAACGATTCGCCAACTACTTCTGGGGCATGATTCATCATGGCGTGTACATGCCGTGCAGTCAATTTGAAGCGTTATTCTTTTCGGCCACCCATACGCCGGAACATATCGACTATACGATTGAAGCGGCGAGAAAAGTTTTAGCAACACTTAACGCCGCCTAACCAGCTTATGGCGTACAGCGTAAAGTAGACAGCGTACCCGCCCCAAAACAGTTAAACCTAAACTGCAACGGAGAACGACTCGCCACTTCTTTATTGCAGTTTCTGTTTTCGTTCAGCCCATGGCAACTGCTTAGCGTATGCCTTGACACGTTTGCTTAGAAAGCTGTCGACCGCATTGGATAGCTTGGGTTGCTTATTGACGAACTGAGCCATTTCCAAACTTGTGTTGGGTTCGGCTAACCACAGATTACTCGCATCCAGATCTTTGTCGTTGTAGGTGTGAGTCTTTTCCAGTGTTTTGAGCATGCGTCCCAAGTTCTTCGAGGAACTCGACGTTGAACCTGCAACCAAGAAGAAACTGAGTTGACGGAAAATTGGGTTCTTTAAAGCGGTTTCAGCGTTCACCCCTTTCATCGTCATAACGGGTGAAATAAGAATCAACGCTTTGACGTCTTGCCCTTGTTTCATACCGGGAAGCGAAGGGAAACTCCAGTCATTTACGGCCCAAAGTGTACCGAACATCGATCCCTCACCGACGCCGATCACAGACAACAATTCGATGTTTAAGTTTCCTTCATTATGTTCGCGAAGTAGAAATCCTTTCATCGCTTCCATATCTTCGGCCACGATAAAACCGTAGTCGACTTTTCCCATCTTGGCGAGGTCGATTTTGCCGTCACGAGCAACAGCTGCTTGAATGCTCTTACCGTGCCCACGCAAATCGGGAACTAGAACCGCATACCCCATCGTTTGCAATTCTTTGGCAAACTTATAGTACAGGGCACCTTGTTCTTCCCATGGATGCAGGAGAATGATGGGGGCTGCCTCTTTTTCCAGGTTGCTACCGAAATAGGTTGCATGAAGCTGTAAACCCGTTTTCTTGGTAACAAGTTGTATCGCCTCTGGTTCAGGAATCTCCTTCTTGGTCTCTTTAGCTTTGTCCTGAGCCCACAGTGAAGATCCGCTCAACATCAACAACGCCAGGAGCGAAAACAACCGTAATTCGTTGGTAAATTTGAGAAGGAGTCGCACAAATATCACTCCGCAAATCGGGGCTAGGAGGATGAATGAAAAGAGTTTCCCCCATTTTAGCACATACTGAACTTTTTTCCTCCAACGTTCTACCCTATACGCCCCATTTCCCCCTCGTTTTTGGCCAATCTTGTGGCTTTTAGGGACCAGCAAAATTCGATCGACATCTTGGACTTCGACGGTCATAACCGATACACTATTCTGACTGTGGAGACGCCCTAGCATGGCGGTGTTTCCCACCCTCTCCCGCTGGAAAAAGTTAAAGGACCCACCGAGTGACCAACGGATACTTCTCATCGCTACACTTTGCTAAATCTCAACTCTTTCATTGCCTGAGAAAAAGCACAAATGTAACGCGACATTTATCAAGCCCATTCGTTTTTACCATTGCCACTGCTCTTTGGGCCAATGTTGGCTTGGCTCAACGCGATCTGAAAGATATTCCCACACCAGATCCCAAGGCCGAATTGGCAGCGATGTTGGTCGATCCAAACTTGGAGGTCAACTTGTACGCGAGTGATCCTTCGATCACTAAGCCAATCCACATGAACTTCGACGAGAAAGGTCGCCTATGGGTTGCGACCAGCGAAGTTTATCCACAGATTTTGCCTGGTGAAACAGCGAACGATAAAGTTGTGGTTCTTGAAGACAAAGATGGCGATGGTGTCGCTGAAACATCCACTGTCTTTGCCGACAACTTGCTTATCCCCACAGGTATTCTGCCAGGTGATGGGGGCGTCTATATCGCCAATAGCACCGACTTGATTCATCTCTCTGATAGCGATGGCGATGGCAAAGCCGACAAACGCCGAGTGGTCCTAAGTGGCTTCGGTACGGAAGACACTCACCATTTGCTTCATACCCTTCGCTGGGGCCCCGATGGCCGCATGTACTTGAATCAGTCGATTTATATTCACAGCCATATTGAAACACCCTATGGTGTCAAGCGACTGGATGGCGGTGGAATCTGGAGATACGAACCGCGCACCGAAGAACTCGAAGTTGTCTGTCGAGGCCTGGTTAATCCATGGGGCCATATCTTCGATCGTTGGGGACAGTCCTTTGCTACCGATGGTGCCGGTTACGAAGGCATCAACTATGTATTTCCTGAATCCGTCTTTATGACTTCGCCCGGAGCTACGCGCTGGCTGTCGGGCCTTAACCCGGGCAGCCCCAAACATTGCGGCTTGGAAATCATCTCCGGCTCACACTTCCCCCCAGAATATCAAGATCGCTATGTAACCAATGACTTCCGCTCGCATCGCGTGTGCATGTTCGAAATCACTCGAACC
>JBILTA010000275.1:0-7165 GCA_044371785.1 Pirellulaceae bacterium
CAAATACAAATACGAGAAAAATAAGAAGCGAGCTGGCGCAGCTCACACCCACCAAACCAAGACCAAAGAAATTCGTCTTCGTCCGAAAACTGGCGACCACGATATCGAATTCAAAGTGAAACAAGCCAAAGGATTCTTGCAACACAAGGATAAAGTGCTTGTATCGGTTATCTTCAAGGGCCGCGAAATGGCTCACGTTGAAGAAGGCCGTCGCATCATGGAGTCGGTTATCGCAACCTTGTCTGAAGTCGGTAAGATTGAATCACCGCCGCAGCAGCAAGGTAAGAAGATGAGTTGCACGATCGCTCCGAAATAAAGAGCGGTTTATGTGGAGGCAGCGCTTCCATAAGGCTTGATCGATGTAACGATTGAAAAAACAACTGAAATACAACTGAAAAGCACAGGTTCCAACCTGTGCTTTTTTTGTTGGGTTGATGCTCGGGAAAAGCTGCGTCGCAAGTTGAGTCGCAATAAGAGTAGAAGTTCTACAGATGCGGTTTAACGATATGCGAACCGAGTTCAGTAATCATATCGCGTGTCGCTTGCTCCACCGCTGCTTCCCAGCTGCTGGCGTTACTGTAACGCGACAATGAGTGAGCAAAGATGATTCCACGCGAGCTGTTGACCAGCGCCCCCAAACCGTCATTGCGAAAACCGAGAGCGACATCTTTGGCTGTGCCACCTTGAGCCCCGTAACCAGGGATTAAAATCCAGCTGGTATCGAGCCGTACCCGAAGCTCAGCAAGTTGTTCTGGATAGGTTGCTCCGACAACGGCCCCTACAGGTCCTAAGCCGCATTTTGCGAGCTGGTTGACATTGAGTTTCTGGACTAAATCGGCAATGTGCTGATAAACGGTGCCGCGATCAGTCCCAGCCCCCACAAGCTGGTCTTGCAGGTATCCACTCCCAGGGTTCGAGGTTTTTACTAGAACAAAGATGCCCGCATCGCGAGCGACGGCTGACTTGACAAATGGCTCCAAGCTGTCGTGTCCCAAATAGGGCGATACAGTTAGCGAATCTGAGCCCCAGGCACTTTTGTCGCCGCGTCCAAGGTAGGCTTCTGCATAGGCTTCGGCAGTTGTGCCGATGTCGTTTCGTTTTCCATCTAAAATGACAATTAACCCGCGCTGGACCGCATGCTGGATGACTTCGCCTAGTGCGATCATTCCAGCAGGGCCAAGTTGCTCGAAGAAAGCCGCTTGGGGCTTTACAACTGGCACCAAAGGGGCCACGACGTCAACAATGGTTTTGCCAAACAGCGAGTAAGCCGCAGCCCGACCTGCCAGGTCTTGCGGTGCCACATTGTTTCGGAGGCTTTCCGGCAAACTCTCGAAACGTGGATCGATTCCTACGCAGACTCCGTTCCCTTTGCGGACAACTTCTTCAGCTAATCTCTGAGCGAACGACATAGGTGATATCCTGCTGGAATAAATGATGTGGATCAGTTTGGTGTGTAATCAGAGCGAGCAGTATCTAACAAGCCTAGTGTGTCGGCAAGGAGCGGTGGATATTCGCTTGGAGCGCCGTCGATACTGGTGTGTTGAATTAAGTGGGTAGTTTGCGAATCGTACCCGGTACAACTGGCTGATGCGTTTGTGAGCTGGCGACTGCGGCGAAGCAAAGTGCCAAACTTTTCAAGTTATCTGCCGCGTTGATGATGGGGGGACGGTCTTCTTCGATGCTGCAAAGTAGTTCGCCCATTGTGCCACGAAAGCCATCCGAAAACCATTTCCCTTGCAGGCGAGGTGACCATTCCCCAGAGGCGTTGCGAACCGAGAGTTTTTGGTCCTGATAGGTTTCACCGCTACTGTAAATGCTCCCTTCGGTCCCGGAAACGAAAAGTCGATCTTGTTGGCCATGGATCAGTGCCGCATCGAATGCCAATGTGGCTTGTGCATTGGGCCACTCGATCAACGATTGGCCCAGCAAATGTGGCATGATTGTTTGTTGTGGGGAAGGGGATGTTGAGGCGAATACACGAATCGGCTCGGAATGCGGGAGGAGCATGCGCAAGATATCGAACCAATGGATGGCAAAATCATAGAGGATGAGATGTTTTACCTTCTCGAATGAAGTTCCTCGAACCCAGGTATGATCCCAATGGACCGACAGGTGAGCGGAGAAGGGGGTACCGATAGCACCAGCTTGAATCGCATTTCGAGCAAAGCTGAAATGCGGTGCCCAGCGTCCGTTTTGATTGACGGCCAGTTTTCTGTGGCATCGTTCGGCTAAGCGAACAAGTTCGTCACCGACGTCCAAATCGGTAACAAATGGCTTTTGGCTCAGCACATGTTTGCCGGCTAGCAGGCTAGCATGGATGAGTTCAACGCGTTCAGGTGGATGGGTGGCAATATCAACAACGTCGATGTCAGATTGTGATAGTAGATCCTTATAATCCGAATATAGTTTGGCATTCGGATAAAAATTTGAAGAGGCGGTTTGACATCGTTCCAATAGTGGATCGCATAGAGCGACGACATCCCAGCCAGCATCTCGATAGGCTTCTAGGTGATGCTTGATAATGCCTCCGCAACCGATAACGCCAATTCGGGGGCGCAGGCTCCGGGGGTGTCGAGGCTGGTAATCGATGGCGGACATATGTTGAGCTAGCTTTATGGGGTTCATTAAATCGATCCGTGCGATGGATTGGTGCGAAAAGGGAATCGTGAGATGACGCGAGGGGGTGAATTATTGCGTTAAAGGGTGGCGAAGAGAGTTGATTTTTCCTTGATGTTTCGAGCTCAAATTGAAATATAAACTTAGTGTTTGCAGGTTGACACTCTCTTGGGGTTCTATTCAAAAAGTTGATACTCCAGTCGTGCGATATGGCACAACGAAACTATGGAAATTCTGTGTCGAAATGTCGCATCGCTCTCGACACATTGCTTTATCTTCATGTTATACTTCCGCGTGTACGGTGTCTGGAGCATGGTTGTAGGGAATGATGGCCAGAGACCTGTAATTGGTAGCACTTCGGCGGACGCAAACTTAAGAGATCGCAACTTAGCAAACAGGCATCGAGCTGAAGAATTCGGTGTGCGTTTTGTCTAGGTGGGGCGGAGCGTCCATACTGAGCGATCTTTATAGGCAGCTAATGTAACCCTCAACCAAGCAATCGCACCGCTCGCTTGATGCACTCTGCATCTTTTGGGGCCAGGCGTTTGCTGTTGACCGGACCAGTAGGGACAGACGGAATATGGCCATCAAGGTTCTTGTCGTTGATGATGAAGAGATTATTCGCGTCGGGTTTAGGGAGCTTCTTGCCAACTCGGATGTTGAGATTGTTGCAGATGCAAAGAACGGCGAAGAGTTTCTCGAGAAGTGCCGCACACATGCCTTCGATGTTGCCTTAGTGGATGTGCGGATGGAGCCGATGGATGGCCTAACCGCTTTTCAGAGGTTGCAGCTAGAAGGGATTCGCTTACCGGTGATCCTGTTTTCTGCAATCGACAATCCAAATTATGTAGCTCGAGCTTTGGCTTTGGGCGCAGCGGGTTATTTATTGAAGCACGAAGATCGTGAGAGGTGGCTCGATGTGATTCGTAAAGCGGCAGCTGGCGAATCAACGTGGTCGCGTGAAGAACTGCGTCGCATTACCGGGGCAGCTTCGATTCCGCGACAATCCAACGACATCGATATCCCGTTGACGCAACGCGAGGGTGAAGTGCTCCGTTTGTTGGCATCTGGGCTGACCAATCGCGAAATCTCACAGCAGCTTGAAATCAGTTATGAAACGGTCAAAGAGCACGTGCAGCATATTCTGCGAAAAGTAGGGGTGGTCGATCGCACTCAGGCTGCGATCTGGGCGGTTCGCAAAAAGTTGCTCTGATTTGCCATCGTTCCTCGAAGGGGAAGGCTCTTGATTCCCGCAGGCTGAGGCTACCATAGTGTCATACCAGCTTGAATATGTTACGTTAGGCAGTAACTCCCCCAATGGATGCACGATGGGTCCGCAATTTGTTGGTGTAATTGTGTGTAGTGGCCTTTTGTTGCAGGCCGTGTGATTTCTATAAGTAACGAAAGTCGGTTTCGATGAAGCCCACCGATATAGCGATTCGCGAGGTGAAAACCTACCGCGTAAAATACAATTATCGTTCGCCCATGAAGTTTGGCGGACGAGAAGTCAAAGATGTCGTTGTTTTACGGACTCGAGTTGTGGTCGAGAGCCGCGGTACGGGCAAACAGACAGTCGGTTATGGCGAGATGACACTTGGCAACGCTTGGGCTTGGCCAAGTAAAAAGCTCAACTCGTCTTTGACATCGCTACCACTGATCGGTTTGTTCGAAAAGATAGCAGCTCAAGCGGCGACGTTCTCCGAATATGGTCATCCGCTCCGTTTGACCCATGAATTGTCTAAGGGACATGCTGCTCTGGCTGAGGACATCGCACAGGTAATGAAGTTGCCTGAATCGATTCCTGCCTTGGCCGTCTTGTTATCAGCCAGTCCCATCGAAGCAGCCATTCATGATGCTTACGGTAGAAGTTTGGGCATGAGCTCCTTCGATTGCTTGGGAGAAGAGTTTTGTTCGGAAGATCTCTCCTATTTTTTGGGGTCTGAGTTCGCCGGACTGTATTTGGATCGATTCACCACTCGCGCGCCCAAATCGATGATGCCACTGTATCACTTGGTTGGTGCATCGGATCCGCTTGGTAAAGATGATGTGAAGCGAAAGGTGGGCGATGGTCTGCCGGAGACGTTGGATGAATGGATTCAAGTGGAAGGCTTAAGCCATTTGAAGATTAAGCTGGATGGTGACGATTTGGATTGGGACGTAGGTCGAGTCACGGAAGTCGATCGTATCACCAATCGAATTGCTCCTGAACGCGTTTGGCGTTACTCGGTTGATTTCAATGAACGCTGTCCAAACGAAGACTATGTAATCGAATTCTTAGAGCGCATCGATCGATTGTCGAAGACCAGTTTTCCACGTATACAATACATTGAGCAACCGACATCGCGCGATCTGGTGCCGATGGCAGAGCAAACGATGCATCGAGTTTCGCGATCTAAGCCGGTTGTTCTTGATGAAGGCTTGCTCGATTTGGAAACGATGCAACGCGCACGGCAAATGGGTTACAACGGCGTTGCTTTGAAAGCTTGCAAGGGACAGACGGAATCTCTGTTGATGGCCGCAGCTGCCCAGCACTATGGCCTATTCCTGTGCGTACAAGATTTGACTTGCATCGGCGCATCGTTTTTGCATTCAGCTTCGCTGGCAGCCCGAATTCCAACAGTGGCGGCAATCGAAGGCAATGGACGGCAATACTGCCCTGAAGGAAATCTTCCTTGGCTCGACGAATATGGGCCGATGTTCAAGATTCGCAGCGGTAGTGTGCCTACCGAATTGTTGGCGGGGCAAGGTTTAGGTTATCAATGGCCCGAAGCTGCGTTAAAGGGTCTCGAACCTGCGTAACAGCGTTGGCCACCATTGACCTGTAGTATCACCGCGTTGACAAAGTCAGCAGCTGGGGATGCTAGAAAGCCAATGCTGGCAGCCACGTCATCGGCGTTGCCCCAACGATTCGACAGTGATTCGTTTTTTGCCCGCTGGTCCCAGTATTCAGAAGTTCCTTCACCCCATTTGGTTCGGATCCATCCAGGCGCGACACAGTTCACTCGCACTTTGGGTGTCAAATGTTGTGCCAGAGCTTGTGAGAATGCCATGACGGCAGATTTGATGGGGCCAAAGAGCATTCCCGCATCACCTTCGATCCCCTCTTGTGCTTGATCCCAGCCAATGTTGATCAGCACGGGGCGAGCATCATGAACGGCTTGTTGATACATTCGTTCGCCGACCGCTCTGCCCAAGAGAATTGTTGCTTTGACATCCACAGTCCAAAGTCGATCCAGTTTTTCTTCAAAACTCTGTTTCGAAATTGCTCCCGTCAGAACATCTGCGCCCGCATTGTTGACCCAAATATCAACGTGATTCTTCCAAGCAAAAGAAGCTTGTAAGAGTCGTCGGCAACCCTCGATGTCGCTGAGATCAGCGGTGACAATGCGGGTTTCAACTCGTTGCATCATGAGCTGTCTAGCAGTGAGTTGCAAACCGTCGATATTGCGATATCCGTGCAAAAGAAGCGCGGCACCGCGACGGCCCAGTTCTAATGCTGTCGCCCGCCCAATTCCACTGGAACTTCCGGTGACAACGGCAACTTTACCTTCTAGATCTCGATGCGTTAGCGTTGGCATATAAGAACTCGCAATCAGGGCGCGGGCTGGGATCTTGTAGAGCCTACAGCAGTCTAAATGAAGTGAGAACACGAAAAAACCCACAAGCGATATTCACTTGTGGGTTTAGTTGTCTCTGCTAACCAAGTCAAGCGACTTAGAGGGAGTTATCGCTTATCGGACTCGATTGCGACTAGTATGGGCTGGAAGGACCCGTTTCTGGGCTTCCGCACATATGGAAGTGGTTGTGGTCAATATAGATCACTTCAACCGCTTCCTGATCATTTAAGGTGTAAGGTACAGGCCAACCATTGATGGTGCGTTCGCTGTAATAGATCGTGCACTTATAGTGTGCATGATGCAATTCGGCAAAACCAATGGTCGGAATGAAGCGTGGTGGATCGATGTAATCCGCGATCTTCTCTTTCACGATGCGAACGTTATTACGTTGCTTCTCGTGAAGGAAAGGAAGACCGCCGCGAACTGGGCGTGCACGCTCAAGAGCTTGCATCACCTCGTCGTCGCTTGGAGGATCCAGAGCCACAACAGGTCCACCTGCCGTTAATGGGCCCATGATTGGAACACGTTCATAACGCTCGTGGTTCCAAAATTCCAGTTCTTCTTGATCTTGGAAGTAGGGGCTAACGGGGACCGGAATACTGAAAATTCCAAAGGTCAGACCGCTCATACCAATACAGCCCGTACTGGTAACGCAACCAGCTGCTACTAACCATCCTGCCATGTTCGTGACAAGCTTACTCGACATCGATGTATCCCTCAGCATCGAACGGTGGCTGCCTCCATCGGCTGCCTTGACTAGCTGATCCTAAGAGTGGATCAGTCATAGCTCTTGTATCGTTGTGAACCTATGACGAACTTGCGGGTTTTTAGGATCTTTTCGCGAATTACGGTTTTAGTGATTTAGTGATTTAGTGATTTAGTGATTTAGTGATTCAGTGATTCAGTGATTCAGGTTTCAGGTTTCAGGTTTC
>JBILTA010000276.1:0-7150 GCA_044371785.1 Pirellulaceae bacterium
TGGATTCAAGTCGCTGAGTCGTTGGATTCCACCAATAAAAAGTCAATGCGGGCAGGATGTGTTCTCCGGGTTTCTGTATCAGGTATGTTAAAACATCTTTACGCCGTCCTTCGAAAGCGCCTCGTTCCATTTGGTCGCTGATTTCGGGAGGGGATACATAAACGCGAATACCTTCCGGCGCACTATCTGGTACGGGACAAAGCGCCATTGCAGGTATCGCTATAGCTCGTTGGCTTACGGTCCGCCTAATGGTATCGCCCACTTTAGTAGACTCAGGATTGAACGACCAATCCTCGAACAAAATTAACTCATCAGTAGTAACAAGATATCCCAATTCTTCCGTACCCGGAGGTCGCTTTAAGTCTATTCGAACCGACGGAACCTTGATTTGGACATCCGTAATGGGACCTGTAAAGCCCGTGCGGGTTTCGAAGCGAACCGGAAAGGATGGGATCTCCACTTGGCCGACTCGCTGGGAAAACAGGGCGAACTCATGCGTTTGAACAAAGAAGTTCACTCCGTCTATTTCCCGAGAGCTTATGACGGGATTACCGAGCTTAAGCAGTAAAGCCCCAGGTACTTCCGGTAAATCAAAGCTAGCGGCTCCAGCAAAAATACCTTGAGTTCGCAGTTCCACGAGAATTGGAATGCGTTCGCCGATCCAACCGTTTGGCTTGACAATATCGACAGAGACCGACGAGTTGTCAGCCGATGAACTTACTGGACTTAGGGACAGAAAGACCAATGCAAGGATCATAGAAACTAGGATTCGAGTACAAGATATTTGCCATGAAAACACGAAGTATTCTTTGGCAGCGTCGCTATCATAAGTGGAGCATTTCAAGTTGATTAATCTCCCTGGCCAGTCTTTACGGCTTGTTGGTATGCGAATTTAGCCCGAAGAAAATCGGCAGGTCGAGTTTGGACACGACGGAGCCACATTGCCTGGACGGCGGCGTCTGACATAGCCTCCTGGCCGGCTGTTTCGGTCTGCTCACCTTTATTCTTTGCATCTTTGTCGAAAACAATTTCGTCCGCTCCGATTTTTTGATCGCCCATATCGCCCCCTGTTTGAGCAACAAGCTTAGCTCGTGCCTGCGCCAGATCACGATTCTCAATTGCCTCCCTCCATTCCGGTCGGCGTGAAAGCGCGCGGTCATAAAATTTTGTGGCCTCTTCATATTTGCCGAGCATTAGCCAAGCATTGCCCGCATTGTAGTGGGCTTCGGCTGTGTCTCGCAGGCTAAAATATTGAGCAGCCTTTTGGAACTCGCCAGCTCGATACCAAGCTACACCTCGCCACTGTGAATCTTGAAACGTCTGGGCTGCGTCGATGTAATTGCCCTGACGAAAATACCGTTGCCCCATTTGATTCGGTGAAAACCACAGTTGTGACCAATCATTCGTGGAGCCAAAGTAGATCAACCAAGCAACCATAGCCACGGAAAGAACTAGAATGATTGATCGCTTGAGGCTAAGCCATTCAATGATTGTTCGAGGGTTTGAGTTCGAATCTGGATGTGGTGATTGCATCGTGGGCACGGCTAGTCCTCTACAACTTCGCTTCGAAACAGAAACAGCACCATAAAGCATATCAGCGGTACCAACCACCAGCCTGCTTCATACCAGCTTTCACTCCGTTGGCCTCTCTGAATCTTGGGAGCAGTAGATACTCGACGGATGATGGCGCTCACATCCTTTCCTTCAGCATTCAGCGATTCGATAGTTGCCTTTAGCGTCTTAGCTGCAGGGGTCAATGATTCGTGATACGGTGTGCCGTGCGCGTGAATTGCCAGGACTTGCACATCATTCACATTAGATTTTCGCCATCGCTGTAGAGTTTCCAGATCGGCGGTGATGGAATCTGCCACAACCAAGATGCTTCCGATTTCATCGCTCCTCGCAAGCAGTTGGCTTGCTTTTTCCAGGGCCAGATCGAGCCGATCACCGGCGACGGGCATCACTTCAGGCGCAATTTCTGTGGCCATTTGGGCAATCGCTTGAGTATCACGGGTTGGCGGAAGCACCCAATGCGCCGATCCTGCATAAGCCAATAAACCTAACGGTTGTCCCTTGCGTTCCTTTGTCAAGTCGACGATCTTCATTTGGGCTAATTGCATTGAAGTTGAACTCGAAAAGGAATCACTCATGCTGCGGTCAGCCTTTAGAAGAATGACCAGGGGTGTAACGTCTTGTGCTATTGGGTTCGGTTCAAGTTGCCAAGTTGGACCTGCAATTGCTACTGAAGTCACAAGCCATACCATGAGGGTAAGTTTACTTGTTGCACCGCTACTGAGTGGGCTTCCGACGACAAGTGCACTCATTAAGGTTGGATCCATTTGGTAGCGCCAACCTCGCAATGGATCTTGCATCCGATTCCAAAACCACCAGACGGCTACTACTAACGGCAGAAGTAGTAGGCCTGCCGGGCGGATAAAGTGAAATTCGCGAAGTGCTTCAAGCATGATACGTTCCGTACAGAGAATCGTGAGGCGAGCATAAGGGGGCGGATTCTGTTCTTATGGATTCAAGCAGATGCATGCTCTATGTAGGCGTCTCCGGCGGATTGCTGGTGGATCGCGATAAATGCATTTTCAGTTCACCGGTAACTGGATCGACGCGTATCGTAGCGGACGCTTGGATGGGAAGTACCAGTCGTTTTGCAGCGTAGCAGGCGATAAGTTTCTCTGCGATCCAGATTGCAAGAGCGGCTAGAAGGGGCCAGAAATAAAGCTCAACGCGTGGTCGGTAGCTGATGATATCAACCTGTCGCGTTTCAAGATGGTCCAGTTCATCATAGATCCCCTCCAATTGTTGCCGATCGGCGGCAAAAAAATACGAACCACCAGCCTGGCTTGCTACATCTCGTAGTGTGACTTCATCCAATTTCTCTTCGCCAACGGTTGTTGGGTCCCCAATAGCCACTGTATGAATTCGAATACCTCTCTCTCGGGCAATACGCGAAGCTTCTGTTGGTGGTACTTGGCTGGCTGTATCGTTACCATCGGTCAACGCAATGATTGTCTTCGCGGGTGCATCACTTGCATCAAACAATGAAATACCTAAGCCGATCGCATCGCCAAAGGCGGTACGTGGCCCCGCCATACCGATGTCTGTTTCATTCAATAAACTGCGAGACAATTGCAGATCATCGGAAAAAGGAGACTGCAAGAATGGTGAGTCACCGAAGACAACTAGGCCAACACGATCGCCCTCCCGACGTTCCAAGAAATCACCTAAGACTTGCTTGACTGCTGTCAAACGGTCTACAAGCTGTCCCGATTCGCTGGTGAAGTCTTCCTGTCGCATCGAACCCGAAAGGTCCACCAATAATAACAGATCACGAGTCGGCTGATTTTTTGTTACCGCTGGTTTCAGCCATTGTGGTCTGGCTGTTGAAACCAGGAGCAAGAGCCAGGCAATCGCCAGCGCGCTCGTTGGTATCCATTGTTTGTGGACTTGAGTGGAATCAGATTTGCCGTCGAAAGCATACGCAAGGCGATCACCAAACGGAACCCTAATGGCACAAGTTGATACACGGCGTGGAGGTGTAATGGCCCTCACAAGCCATGGTAGTGGCGCCAAGAAAAGTACCCAGGGGTATAGGAATGTAAGCACGTGGAAAACTAACGTTGATTGAGTGGAGTTTTATGATTGGCGATCCAATGAGCGGCATAGCTTTTCAATTGCTGAAAATCATCCAACTGGCTTGTTTCCCCATAAACTCCTTCGGTGAGTTGATTCCGTACCGAGTCCGTCATGGGCGTTGGGCTTTGTGACGCAAGCCATTCTAGCCACTCCCTCCCTGTCAGATTGGCGATAACAGAGCGTGAAGTCACGGCCAGAGCGGTACGGCGAAGTAGTTCCGCTATGGAAGCCGGGTTGGTCAGCGTTTCTAGTTCTTGCAGCGCAGATCGGCGATAGGCGCCCATTCGGTAGTGTGCAAACCATCGAAAGAACAGTATTAAAGCTTGGAACGCCAGAGCCGCCACGACAACGTACCAACCGGGAGCTGGTGGCCACCAACCGAACTCCTGCGGTAGAGACAAGTCATGCAACAGGTCGAGACTCGTATCTTTCAATGGCTGGTCTGGAGTGTCAGGCATCTTCAGTGTGCGCTCCCGGTACCAAACAATGCTCGTATTTGATCTATGACGGGTTCTGCCGTAGTTACCGGTAATACGGGAACTCGGAGAGCGTGGAAAACGTTTCTCCAATGTTCAGTCAATTGAGTAAACGCCTGCTGGAAGTCTGCAGTGAATGAACTATGGCTCGGCAATCGCAGTCGCTTACCTTTTGATTCTGCAAACATCCCTGGTAGGGATCGCAATTGTGCACCTAATGGATCGTAGATACCCAGCACCAGCATGTCGTTGTGGGCTGCTATTTTAGTAGCATGTCCCTGTGTATCCTGATCGGCACCATCGAGGTCACTGATTAGCACTACTAGGTGATCGTGAACTGCTCGTCGGCTTGCAGCTTCGAGAGCCACATTCAGTGTGATGTTGCCAATCGTGGCGGGTGATTTAGTTAATGCCTGATTAAACTGCGTTACTTCTTGAAATAATCGCATCACCTGATTCTGGCTCCGATTGGGTCGCAAGTCCACAATTTTGGACTCACTAAAAACGATTCCGCCAACACGATCACCGGAAATTAGCGCTCTCCATGCGCCAAGAGCCGCTAATTCCGCAGCAACTACAGACTTCATGGCCCGCTGACTACCAAAAAACATGGAGCTTCGTTGATCTACAATGAGTAGAACGGGGCGCTCGCGTTCCTCGTTGTAGACGCGGACATAGGGTTGGCGAAGTCGCGCCGTCGCCCTCCAATCTATAGTGCGAATATCATCCCCTTGTGCGTAATGTCGCAGCTCCTCAAAGCTCAATCCCCTCCCACGTAGTCGCGATGAGTGTCGCCCTGCGAGCAAAGAACCGACAGGCTGACGTGGCAGAAGCGAGAACCCTCGAGCTTCAGCTTTTAATCGGACTAGATCGTTTAGCGTGATCGATAAAATGCCGCTCATAAGTCACGCTCGCTTGAACAGGTCTGGCCAAAAAATCTAAATACACACTCAACACTAAATATCATTTAAATCAAACGGGAACTACGCTTTTCAGCAGCTCATCGATTACTTCTATTCGAGTCTTCCCAGCGGCTTCAGCTTCGTAGGTCAAGTGAACTCGATGTGCCAGGCAGGCTGGCGCGACGAAGCGGATGTTCTCTGGCGATACAAAGTCTCGGCCTGCCAACCAAGCATGGGCTCGAGCTGCAGCATCAATCGCTATGGTACCGCGTGGACTTGCACCCAAGCGAATCCACTTGGCCAAGTCGCCTCCATAGCGTTGGGGTTCGCGTGTTGCAATTACCAAGTCTACCATGTATCGTTCTGCGGCTGGTGCGACATGTACTGAATTGACCTGACGACGAGCCTCAAAAATAAGATCCTGGGATACGCGTTTTGCCTCTTCACCTGCAGAACCTGAACGTTCGCCACGAACCAAACGCAAAATGGCTGCTTCGTTTTCTGCCGGTGGATAGGGTACGTTGACGTATAAAAGGAATCGATCCATTTGAGCTTCAGGCAATGGATATGTTCCTTCTTGTTCAATAGGGTTTTGCGTGGCCAATACTAGGAACAGGTTCGGTAGCTTGTGCGTCTTTCCGGCCACCGTGACTTGACGTTCTTCCATGGCTTCTAGCAAGGCAGCTTGTACTTTGGCGGGTGCCCGATTGATTTCGTCAGCCAAGACTAGATTCCCGAATATCGGCCCGGGCTGAAAATCGAAACTGCCATTCTGCTCGCGATAAATCTCAGATCCTGTAACGTCCGAAGGCAAGAGGTCTGGCGTGAACTGAACACGACGAAAATCACTTTCCACCAGTTTGCTCAAAGTCTTGATGGATCGAGTTTTGGCAACCCCCGGCAGTCCTTCCATCAACACATGTCCATCCGCAAGAATAGCGATTAATAGCCGCTCCACAACGTCTTCCTGACCGATAATCGATTGGCTGAGGCATTTCTGAAGTCGACGAATTTCGTTGAGAGTTTCCATGGGTATAACTTTTTCGGTTAACTGCAGAAAACCAAAATTGTAGGTGACTCAAAACCTAATGCAAGACGGACATGAATCTTGTCTCGAAGCTATTTAAGCCACGTATCGAACTAACGTTGAGTCGCTTTTCAGTCGTTGTTTTCGATGATTGGACAATCGCGATCAAACGGTTGTGTGGTAAGCGCCGGTACACAAGTTGCTACTGCTTTTAGGGCATTCGTTGCATAACTAAATCGCCTCAATCTTGGGCGAACCGAGTGAAGTGCGGCTCGGAAGTTACTGCGGCGGCACTTTGTGCCTTCCAAACTTGTCTGTTATTCATAATCTAGTTGCTGATCCGTATGAAAAAACGCACATATCAGCTAGGATCCAAGGTTTGCATTACTACGCGGGCAATAGAGTTTACTATCTAGGTTTTGGTCAATCTTGCATTAACGAGTGTGAGTCGATGGACGTACTACATCGTTTTTTTACCGCGACGTTTAAGCCCTTTTTCCTCTGCACTGGTGCAGCTACAGCGCTGATCGGGCTGTATGCGTTTTTTCCCGAATGGGCTGTAAGCTAACTGGCACAATTAGAGTACCTGAGCAATTACACCATCATCGTTCAGCACTGGGGGATCATGGTCGGCTTGATGGGGCTTTTCATGATGGGGGCCGCCATCGTGTCGGCTTGGCGGTTGCCCATCCTTGTTTTCAGTGGGATCGAAAAGGCGTTTATGGTTTGGGTGGTCTTGTCTAACGCCGATCAAGAATTTGTGCGTGGTTTTTGGATACCGGCTGCACTCGATTCGATTGTGGTGTTGTACACCGTTGCGTACTTTTCGGTGGTTGGAGTGTTGCCAAAAAAGTCAACGAAAGACAAGTCTTTTTAGTAAACACTTCCGTAGAGCAGCGGTGCGCCTGCTCGAATACTGGCGAACTCAGAAGCCAAACTGCAATTGCGATCGAAGAAGCAAACCTTCATCGCCCGGCAAGAGGCTGAGGCGCGGGCTGTTGATTGGAACTCCGTCAATCCATGAGAGGTCGACGGTGAATTTCACGTCTTGGTCCCTAATGAACCACGCGAAACCCGTGCCAATTTCATTGGTCGTC
>JBILTA010000277.1:0-7144 GCA_044371785.1 Pirellulaceae bacterium
GAAGCGAATTCGCTCGACGTTTGCTGTTCCGTACTCTGTGATACGAGCTTGCCCAACCAGCGTCGCTGCCAAGCCGCTTTGGGAACCGGGATTAATCGTTTTCTGAACGCTATTCTTTACTTGGCCGTCGGACTTTCTCTTTAAGCCCACCGTCAGGAGTGCAGGCCCACTACCCCCGGCTGGAATATACCAACCTGCGACGGCATCAACAATCGTTTGGTCGTTCCAGCCCCCATCTCTGTGAGCCTTATAAAGATCTACCACAATTGTCTCTATACCACCGTACGAAGTGTCGTCGCCCGAGAAAGACATATAGGGTGATCCGCTACCACGATATCCGACCGTCTTGCCCAAGAACTTCGTGCCCGTATCGAGGTCCTTCTGACTTTCTGGCCATGTGTAGTTGAGCAGCAGATCATAATCTTTTAGTAAATCACACTTGGGATCCAATGTTTTGGAGCCATCGGAATAGAAAGTTCTTAATTGAGCCGGATCTGGCGGACCATCATCACCTTGCAAGCCAGGGATTGCTCCCACGATCCCGCCCGCTAAGAGATAGTCAATTGCTGCAATACCACGATTGTAGGCAAACGAAGATGATACATAGTCTGTATAGCCCATATAAACGGCTGCTCCCAAACCCGTGAACGTATTCGCCATGTCGGAGCCTCTCGCGGTGCGGCAAGCTCCAAAGTAAACCACCGTATCGTCCATTTGACCTGTGAAAGTCTCAAAGAATTGTGGAGTTAGTGCATAGTAGCCACCAATTTTCATGATGAGTCCGCTGACAATCGCATCGTAATAAGGTTCCTGACCAGGAATCACACGTTCGCGAGTGATGATAATGGTCTGCACGGTCCAGCCACCGTTACCATCGGGCACGACCCAAGAGTCACCATGAGAAGTCACGATCACAACATCGAATTGACCGAAGTTAGCAAAGTCAGACACGGTAACTTGGCCGTTATATTGCTCTGTTACGTCATAGCCATTATTGCGAAGCTTGTTCGCAAGATCTAAAGACTCGTCTCCACCGCCAACAGAGAATTGATCGTAAAATGCTCCAAGAACGATGGCCTTGCCACACGAGTCATCCGAGCCTTCGCCACTTGCAAGTTCATCGGATGAACACGTTGAGCCAATAGTGGTTTCGGTGTTGGTAACGCTACCACCCGAACGCACCGAAACAGAATCTACAGTGCTCAACACTCCCATTCCCGTGCCATCCGTTGTCTGCCAGTAGACACCGTTCGCAGACACAACGATGGAGCTTTGAAGCACATCCGGATCGACCGCCACGGTTTGTCTTACGTTCTCTAGCGCTTGAGTGATTGGCACACCCGAATCAATTTGCTGGTCCAGCGAGGTTTGTGTTTGGAGAAGTTGTTGATCTCGAGCCGCAACAAACTGGGCTGGGGCCGATTGAATCGCATTGATAGTTGTGGGGAAGCTTGTTCTTTGGCCATTTAGGGTTGTGACCGCAGTAAATCGATATTGCCCCGCACTTGGCAAAATTATGGCTATCGAATTGCTGTATATGGAATCATCGGTAGCTAAATCTCGATGCACAAATTGACCATCATCATAGAGTTCAACGAGTAGTTCATTGGTTGGATTTCCCGCTGCATCTGCTTTGTACAAAAATACTCGTCCGGCGTTGGTGCTTGCGGGAATGTTGATACTAAAGACAACCTGAGTATTTGCTTGAACAGCCACACTCGAAATGTTGGTCTGCAACTCGAATGGATCCGCAGTTCCGTTCCAATCACCAACGACAGGTTTCCAGTTTGCATCACCTGTTGGACCGAATTGGAAATAGACATCCGATGATCCCGCGGAAAACGAGTCCTTGAGATGAAACAACGAATTGTCTGGTTGGTAAAGCCCAATCGTATCGAGGCCGTCACCGTTCCAATCACCGACAAGCGCCGTCCAGCCATGGTTACCGCTAGGGCCGAACTGAAAATATTGATCGGCTCTGCCTGGAGTAAACGAATTCTTCAAATGAAATACAGCGTTGTTGGAATCGTACAAGCCAATGGTGTCAATTCCATCGCCATCCCAGTCTCCAATCAGGGGCTTCCAGCCGGCATTGCCACTAGGTCCAAACTGAAAGTAAATGTCAGATGCACCTGGAGCAAATGAATTCTTAAGATGAAAAAGAGATAGGTCAGGTTGGTAGAAACCGACCGTATCAAAGCCGTCACCATTCCAATCGCCTACCAATGGAACCCAGCCCTGATTTCCTGCCGGTCCAAATTGAAAGTAATAATCCGAAGCTCCCGGTTGAAAGCGGTCTTTCAAGTGAAAGAGCGATTGGACTGGATCGTAGAAGCCCACGGTGTCTTTGGCATCGCCGTTCCAGTCGCCGGTGAGCGGAGACCAATTGTTCGTCCCACTTGGTCCATAGTTGAAATAAACGTCCGAGTTTCCTGGTGAAAACGTTTCTTTGAGGTGGTACATCGAAGCCCCAGGCTCATAGAAGCCTACCGTGTCCGCTGCAAACAACTGGCGTGATTCAAGAGTTTCGAGCCTAAGTGAACGAACGTTGTGGCGGTTATTGCGTTTCATATCTATACGTCCTCAAAGGGAGTAGTGGCTATTGCAGCGGAAGGTCCGCTCAATGAATTCAAGCTTCATTGCGGACGCGTTTCGGTAGCTAAGCTAGATATGCCCGATACGTATTCGGATTGGACAAAAGAATGAGAAGAAAAGGCGAGATTGATTGGATTCTGGATCCGAGGTTGCAAATTTGAGCCTGCCACGCTTGCAACCCTAACCTCCGCTGAGCTGCGGTTACGGGTTAAACGATTTCATCGAGCAATTGGATAATGTGTCGAACTTCGAAGGGCCGAGAAACAATGCCTAACGTGCGAGCTGAATACCACTGCATCATGCAAACGTGATTCGAGGTTCCCAGAATTACGGGCTCACCTTCGGCGGTTTCCAAAAACGCAGCCTTGCGGGCCAATATCTGGCGTGAATTCTCGGGCTTTTGCAAGTTATACGTGCCACCCGATCCGCAACATTCGGTCGCCATCGGAGCTAACTCCCAGCGATACCCGGTGGCGTTCAATATCGTTTCCGGAATTCCCGCAACGCGCTGGCCATGGATCAAGTGACAGGGCAAATCAACATACAATCGAGCTCGCGCGTCACGCACGGGACGAGGCTTCAAATCCAATTGACTTAAGAACTGCAACACGTCGATCACTGGCACTCGACCAGCTAAAGTTTTGCTCAGCGCTAAGCCACAGCCTGAGGAACTTGACAATACCGCATCAAATTTTCCTGTGTCAAACGCGGTTTGATTCCGCCCCTGCAAAGCATCTAGATTCGCAAGGCCGAGGTGTTCGGGGAATGCCCCACAACAACCTTGCGATTCGGGAACCGTCACACGCACGTTGTTGGCGATCAGAACCCGCACTGTAGCAAAATTGAGTTCACGAAACATTCCTTCCATGAGGCAACCTGTAAGCAAGGCCACATGCGGTCCTGTCGGTTGCCGTTCACGCATCAGTTGTTGCGCATAAGCGGACGTGCTTTGCCACGTCGCAGGTTGGCCGGGAAACATAAACGGATGTTTCAACAGACCCATTCGCCTCAGCCAGCGACCGGGTAACGATAACCATTGAAAAGCTTGCGGCGAATGAACCAATCGAGCCGCAAGTTTCAAATACCATTTAGGCCGAGCCCTTCCCGCCTGCATCTGCTCATGCCGAACCGTTTCTAAGATCGTGCCATACGGCACGTTCGCTGGACATGCTGGCTCACAGGCTAAACAGCTAACGCATTCCGATGTGTAATGCTCGACGAGCGGATCGTCCGTTAAGACTCCCTCTTCTTCTTTCCGCCATAATCGCAAACGTCCACGAGGTGAATTGTTTTCATCACCTGTGAGCTTGTATGTTGGACAAACATCTAAACACAACCCGCAATGCACACAGTTGGTCAATAGTTCCGCAAGTGGCTTGTGGGTTTGCGATTCCTTCTCGCGCAATTCAGGAGCTGGCAAGTCAGGCATGGGCGTTCGCTCCCGAAAAATGAAAAGCGGCCGACAGAACTTCAAACCAATGACGTTCCGATTCGATCACAGAAGGCGAAGGCCAGTGCCGCGAATGCAACTCCCCTCCCCTTTCTAGAATCGATGCACGATAAGAATCCGCCAGTCGATTTATAAGCGGTTGATCCACGCTGTAAAACAGAATGGCTCCGGTATGGCATGATGCACTGATCTTTATGGACGAGTTGCGAACGATGTCTTGTGTGATGTACAGCGCATGGTCGCGTGTGGTTTTGAAGCTCAAATCTGGAAGACCATCACTTGGTGGCAGATTTACCATTTTCGAACTGCCACTCAATCCCAATCGCTGGCATTGTTTATAGATAAAGTCTTCAGCCACTTGCCATTCGTCCGCAGGTGCATTTAACAATAATCGCAAGCTCCAACGACCGTCCGCTGGATCATACAAAACGTCCACTGAATCGAACCAATGAATCCAACACGAATGGCTCAACACATCGCCAAGTTGGCAGAGTGAAATTGGATCGCCGGCCACGTCGCATTGAAAATTCTCTCCGTGAGCGGAACGATATCGAACCACGAACTGTTCTGGTATGCCGAAATCTCCCCGCGATTGCAACAAGAATCGCAGCAAGTCATAACCTGTTGTGGTCTTGGCGACACGTTCGCCGATACGAACCATTTCGCCCGAAGGCAATCGCCAATTCATGCCGAGGATGTTGTCGCAAAACGGACCGAATCGCGACGAAGCAGGTGCATATCCGCTGCTGAAGAAATGCTCTAATAGCGTCGCGTTTGGGTCCAATAACAGTGGAAAGCGAAGGCCTTCAACACTTCCTGCATCTTGAATCTCTTGCCAAGTTGCCGCAGCATCGCATAGGGCAATTCCATCAATCGAATCCAAGAACGGTTCAAAGAGTCGTTCGCGATCAATCGGTAACTCGGGATGATAGAGCTCAGGTGAATGGATGGGAGCCTGAGCAAACTCACGCTGGGCGAACATTTTCAGTGGATTGAGCTTATGAGTGGGGTCAAAGGCGGTAGCGGTTGCCATTTGTAAGCGGGTCGCGTGGGGCCCAAAAACCAAAGGCATGTAGGCGGTCTTGTCGTTGCCGATACCATGTTCGCCCGATAAGGTTCCTCCCACTTCGATCACTTTGCGCATCAAGCGTTTCGAGATCGATTCGACTTGGTGCATTTGCATACTATTGCGTGAATCGAACATAAAGTTGGGGTGAAGATTACCATCCCCTGCATGAAACACATTGATCACTGGAATAGAGACCGCGTCCGCTTCGCGATAGATCATCTCCAGTACGTCCGCCAAAGAACGTTTGGGGATAACAGCATCTTGCACAACAAGATCAGGGCTTAACTGGCCCATTAAACCGCCAGCGACTTTTCGTGCTTTCCACAATTTTTGACGTCGCTGCGCGTCATCGCTATATACGATTCCTTCTGCACCGGCATCCGCGAGCAGTTGCTTAACTTGTTCGACGCGATGATCGACTAAGGAACGTGGACCATCGATTTCGGTGACCATCAAGAATTTATCTTGGGGTAACCCTGCGGCCATCGGACTATTCTCGACCAACTGCACAAAACGTGGATCCATCAATTCGATCGCAACCGGATACGACGAATGTGCTACGAGTGCATGAATGGCTTTTTCTGCCGAAGCAAGTGTGGCAAACGACGCTTGAAAGGTCCATTCCTTTTCGGGTCGAGGTAACAGCCGTAACCAAATGCGAGTGAAGGCAGCCAGTGTCCCTTCGGATCCGATCATGAGTCGTTTCCAATCCTCACGATAAGGACCACGACCACCCGCAGGACCACCAAAGCGATGCACAGATCCGTCGAGCATCACCGCTTCCACGCCCAGAACATAGTTGCTGGTGACACCGAACCGAAAGCAATGGGCACCACCGGCATTCATGGCTACATTGCCACCCAGAGTACATACCGGGCCACTCGACGGATCGGGAGGATAAAAAAGTCCATGCGGCAGTAATGCTGCATCGAGTTGTTTCAATGTGCAACTGCATTCCACTTCACACCACATCCCTGCGACATCAATGTGTCGAATATTCCGTAAGGCACTGGTGTGAACCACGATGCCTCCTTGAGCCGCAACGGGACCACCGGAAAGAGAAGTGCCTGCTCCGCGCATGATGATAGGAACATCAAATTCAGCAGCGTTTTTCAGCAAATCGATCAATTCTTCGCAGGATGCCGGAATCACGACAGCGTCTGGCGGAAACGATTTATATCCGAGAGCATCGGCATCATACGCTAAGAGTTGCGCCCGCGCGGTCATGACTTTGCCACGTTGAATGATACGTCTCAGCTTTGTTTCAAGAGGGCTGGGACGCATGATGGGACTCCGTGACTCGCAATTGCGATGCGATGAATGATTCTATCAATACTTGGGTTTGGGGAGAGATATGACTTGGGTATCAAGAAATTCGCGAATTCCCTCTTCGCCACCTTCAGCTCCAATGCCGCTTTGCTTGACGCCACCGAAGGGAATTTCTGCTTTAAGCGGGCGCCATTCATTGACACCAACAATGCCCACATCTAAAGCACTTGCAATGGCGCGGCAACGCGAAACGTCGCCACCAAAAACATAACCCGCCAGGCCATACGGTGTCGCATTGGCACGCCGTACGACATCGCTGAAATCATGATATTGCAATACAGGAATGATCGGCCCAAAAACTTCTTGCTGAGCAATGGGCATTTCGTCCTCTACATCAGTGAGCAATGTGGGAGGATAAAATGCACCCGCTGCATTGCTACGATCCGCTTCATAGCTGCGGTTGCTCACTACACAACGAGCACCCGCATGCACGGATTGTTCCACTAACTTCCCGACTTCAGCACAAGCATGTTGGTGAATCAATGGACCCGCATCGATACCATCTGCCAGTCCGTTACCGACATGGGCTGAACTTAATCGCTGAGCCAGCTGATCCACAAACGCTGCAGCGACGTCGCGATGTACGAAGATGCGATTGGCAGTAACGCATACTTGTCCTGAGACAAACAACTTTAAGCGACAAAGTTGTTCCGCAGCAAAGGCTAGATCGGCATCAGGGAGTATGATAAAAGGAGCGTTGC
>JBILTA010000278.1:0-7138 GCA_044371785.1 Pirellulaceae bacterium
GAAAGTGGAACTGGCTGATCAGTCTGCAATGACGCGTTTGTTTCAAACCGAATCCTACAACCGCGTGATTCATTTGGCCGCTCAAGCTGGCGTGAGATATTCGATCACCAATCCACGAGCCTACGTAGATAGCAATCTCGTAGGCTTTATCAATATCCTTGAAGGCTGTCGTGGTCAAACAACGCCACATCTTGTTTACGCCTCTTCAAGCAGCGTATATGGTTCAAACAAGAAGCAACCTTTTGCCACCACCGATTCGGTCGATCATCCGATCAGCCTGTATGCTGCCACCAAAAAAGCAAATGAGTTGATGGCTCATACTTACAGTCATCTCTATGATCTCCCCACTACGGGTCTCCGTTTTTTTACGGTCTATGGACCTTGGGGACGACCCGACATGGCCCTGTTTAAGTTTACAGAAGCCATATGCCAGGGACGCCCAATCGATGTTTACAATCATGGGAAGTTGCGACGCGACTTTACTTATATTGACGATATCGTCGAATCCATGATCCGCATATCGGATGTGATTCCCGCTCGCTTATCCAAAGATCCACAGCGAGAATTTACACCCAACCTGAGCGATGCGCCCTATCGCGTATACAACATTGGCAATCATTCCCCTGTCGAACTCAACCACTTTATCGAGTGCATTGAAAACGCCCTCGGTATGAAAGCCGAACGCAATTTGCTACCGATGCAACCCGGTGATGTGGAAGCGACCTACGCCGATGTGGAAGATCTCGAAGCCGCTACAGGTTTCAAACCACAGACCTCCATCGAGGAAGGCATTCGACGCTTCACTCAATGGTATCGGGAATATCATCAATCATGACTCATCACGTCACGGCTAAAAAGTACGCCCACCATTACCTCCTTGGTATTCTCACGACCGCATTTTTGCTGTGCAGCCTCGGTTGCCTCGCGAAACCAGAAAACGAAGTGGTTGTATACGCCGCCTTGGACCGCGATTTTTCTCAACCAATACTGCAGAGCTTTGAACGAGCCCATGAGAAGACCACAGTCTCAACCGTCTTTGATGTCGAAGCGAGCAAGACTGTAGGGTTGGTCAAACGCATTGAAGCCGAAAAAGATCGACCTCGGTGCGATGTGTTTTGGAACAACGAACTATTGCATACGATTCGTTTAGCCAAAAAAGGGCTGCTTGAACCACGTCGTTGGGACATTCCTTCGAATTGGCCAGCAGCACTCAAAGCGGAAGATGGAACGTGGGTTGCCGTTGCCGCTCGCGCTCGCGTCTTGCTGGTCAACAAAGACCTTCTCCCTGACCCTGCGCAATATCCCAGCAGCGTCCAGGAACTCGCCGATCCGAAATGGAAAAAAGTTGCGGGCGTCGCTTTGCCGCTCTATGGTACCACCGCCACACACTTCACCATTCTGAACGACAAACTGGGGAGTGAGAAAGCTGATCAATGGTTTAAAGATGTCGCCGCCAATGCCACCGTTTTGTCGGGTAATAAACAGGTCGCTTTGGCGGTATCCGCTGGACAACTTCAATGGGGCCTAACTGATACCGACGACGCGATCATCGAAGTGGATCGTGGTGCGCCAGTGGCCATCGCGTTTCCCGACCAAGCTTCTTCGCAAATGGGGACACTTTTACTCCCAACCAGCGTGGCTGTGATTCGCAATGCCCCACATCCCGTTGCCGCTGGTAAACTAGCCGATCGTTTGGTTTCGGAAGATGTGGAAGGTCGCTTGGCAATCGCCGATAGCGCTCAGATCCCATTGCGTCCCAACAGCAAAGCCCAAAGTCGCCTCGCTATCCCCAGCACCATTCGCTGGGCAGACGTCGATTATGTTAAGGCAAGCGACGATTGGGAGAGCATGCAAACCAAATTGCAAACGATATTTACGGGCAACTCGCTTTGATTTTCCCCCTCCATGTTTCGCATCGTCTTTCGAGGTCGTCTCCATGCCAAAATCACATAATGGTAAAGTAAAAATTGGAATCATTGGGGCTGGTGCTGTCAGTGATTACCACCATGTCCCTGGGATTCGCCTGGACGAGCGTTGCTGTCTCACTGCGGTATGTGATGCGAGCGCAGATTTAGTCGCCAAACGCAAAGGGGACTGGAACGTTGACCTTGCCACAACAAATTATTTGGAAGTTTGCCAAAGCCCCGAAGTCGATGCGGTAATCATCGCAACTCCCAACGATACGCATAAAGACATTGCTGTGGCAGCGGCTAAAGCGGGCAAGCACATCATGTGCGAAAAGCCACTGGGCTTAAATGCCACAGAAGTTGCTGAAATGTACCATGCAGCTCGAGACAATGACGTGGTCCATATGACTGCGTTTACCTATCGATTTGCACCTGCCATGCGTTACATTGCACATCTCGTCCACTCGGGTAAACTCGGACAAATCAGACACTTTCGTAGCCAACGCTTTTTGGACTGGCCCGAAACATCTTGGGGTTGGCGACAATGGAAAGCTCGTGCAGGCGCTGGCGATCTTTTCGACATGACCATTCATCGCTTGGACCTCGGCGTTTTTTTGGTGGGCCCACTCCAAAAACTAACCGGCGCTATCGCTCGCTTCGCTCCACGCGATAAAACATCCGATGGCAAAGCATGCCCCCCTAGCGATGTTGATGATTGGTCCAGTTTGATCGGCATCTTTGAAAATGGTGCGACGGGTGTATGGGAAGGAACCACGCTCGCCAAGGGCTACAAACGCAAAGGCTTCGGCCACGAGTGGGCTGAGATCAATGGCTCGGAAGGCTCTGTGGTATATCAGCTACATACCCCCAACACCATTTTGATCGGTAACAATGAAGTGGATTTGCATGAAGAGCAAGTTCCACCAGAGTTCTTGAAACCTACGGGCAGTCCCCGCTCAACGACCAATGGGGAACCTGCCACACTCTTCCGCTATGACTTGATGTGGGAATTTGTGTCGGCGATCTGTGAAGCTCGACAAGCGAGTCCCAGTTTTCACGATGGACTGGTTGCGCAGGTGATTGCAGACTCGGTGCTGGCTTCGTTCGAAAAAGAAAATTGGATGCCGATCCCTACAGTCAGCAAATAATGAATTATCGCTACAGCCACTACCAAATAACTTCTCCCACCATTGCAGGTAGGGCAGCAACTGCCACCTGTATCGATTGTAGTGTTGCGACGTTGAACTCGAGCCTAAACGGAGCTTGGTAACAGGGTTTGCGAGAACCTTTTACCAAGCCTCCTGTCGGGACTTTACAGGCTCTTGAAATTTTTGCTCAAGCGGTTGCCAGCGTCGCTCCTGTTTGGATTCTTAAAATCCGTGCTGTTTTTGCATTTTTGTGCTGATGTACTTACAGCGCATGCTAGGTTTTCATGTAGTGCGATTGGACGAGCCAGTGCCATCGACATAGCAGCCCCGAAACAGTCCCTTTCCGAGTGAAGCGACATGGCGGATTTTGGATTAATTCCGATTGCAGTATCCTCGTTGCAGCCCATGGATGCGGCAATGATGGATCTCTACATGCAGCGCGAAAATGCTGAACCGCAACTCTATCGCGCCAGCAGTGTGCCGTTAGAACAACGCGATTTAGTGAACCTCAAGTCTCGCGGCATCACCCATCTGTACATTAAAGCCGCTCAACGCGATGCCTATCAGGCCTATTTGCGTGAAACGATCGATGAGTGGTTAAAGGATCCCGCTCTATCAGTAGAACTTCGTGTCTCACGTATCAATGAACTCTTTAGTGAATCGATCAGCAAGTCGTTCAAGAAAGAGGATCCGGAAGATGCCATCAAGCTGAGTACCGAGTTTGGTCGGCTCACATCTACCTTGCTGAATGATTCGGAAGTTTTCGCAGATGACATGATGCAAGTATTGCAACATGATTACACGACCTTCACGCATTCGTCCAACGTATCGTATTACGCGGTGATGTTGGCCAAAGAATTGGGTTACGGTCCACAGGAGCTTTCCGAAATCGCAACAGGTGGCTTGCTGCACGATGTGGGAAAGATCGAAATTGATGATCGCATTTTGACGAAACCTGGCAAATTGGATGAAGCAGAGTTTCGCCAAATTCGTCGACATCCCACGGAAGGCTTCCGCAAGCTTTGTAAACAAGCGAACGTAACTTATGGCCAGCTGATGATGACTTATCAGCACCATGAACGGTTGGATGGTCGCGGCTATCCGGTTGGGGTAACCGCCGATGAAATTCACCCCTGGGCAAAGATTTGTTGCGTCGTCGATGTTTTCGAAGCGTTGACGAGCCACCGCCCATATCGGCAACCTATTTCTGCCGAAACCGCTTTCCAAATTATGTCTAAAGATAATGGCACTGCTTTTGATCCGGAAATTCTGCGATGTTGGATGCAATTGACCTTGAAGACTGCCAACGTGTAATCGATTCGGTACCTTGCCTTGTCGAAGCTCCTTCGGCTTATGCAGATCTCCTTCAAGAAGAAGGTTATGCTGCCCCAAGCCCGATGGAAGAACGCAAGTATGCTCGGTATCGCTTTTGCCGTCCTGCAGCGTTACAGATTGTTGAGGATCTCGCTCTCATGCCACGAATGCGCAGAATAGGCGGTGCCTATTTGGTGAGCATATCGATTGGTGGTGCAGCGGTGCTGTTCGATGAGCAACTGTACCCTCAAGAGCGGGTGCGAGTCTGGTTGGCTACCGAAGCACTGACCGGCACAGTCGCTCGTTGCCGCCGAGTTGGTCCGAAATGTTATGAAGTCGGTATTATCCTGGACGAGCGAGTTCAAGTTCACCGAATTACCCGCGGCCACTAACATCCCTTGGCCCAAAAAATACCACAACACCATTTAAGGCACGATTTCCTACTCGAAGTCGTGCCTTTTTTGATTCCTACTCGTGCTCCTGCTCCTGCTCGATGTCCCCCCACAATCGATCTTTCCAAAGCGGCCTAGCGAAAGAAACCTTCTCCGCATCGAGTCTCTTTTCCTCGATACAATGACCGCTTTACTTCTGCATGCCAGTCATGCCAAAAAAATCCCATGGCATCTTCGACTTCTCAAGTGCGATGTGTACCATCACGCCAGAGCGACATCCGATAGACGCTGAACCATATGAACATGTCCTTACCACTGAGATAACGAGATGGAACTCACAAGCTGGGAGCGCAAACACTACGTTGTTGATGGAGGTGAGCCACTGTTGTTTTATGTTGTTTACGGCGACATCGAACCAACGGCTCCCTTATCGCGTAGCACCTATCGCTCCAGCGGTACTCCCGATGGTATCGACGTCTGGTCTTATGGCCCAGAACAACGCCCCGAAGTGGTAAACAGTTTTCGTGAGGGCTATCTATGGGACCAGTTCGTGGCCCGCTCACCTGAACTCGCCTCTCGGGTCCAACAATGCGAACAGTGCCTCCTTATTCGTGGCACACCCTCAGATTTCAGCACGCTGAACTACCTACGTGATACGGTGGGACTTATCACCTATTTGATCGATCAGGGGGGTTGTGCGATTTACGATCCGCAAATGTTTCGGTGGTGGGAACCATCTGAGTGGAAACAAGAACTCTTCGCCCCCGCTGGGCCAGTTCCGCGAAATCACACCGTGATTCTATTTTCAGCAGAAGAGGATAATGCGGCATTGACCTGGTACCATACGCGAGGCATGCGTAAGTTTGGTCGGCCCGACATCAGCGTCCATAACGTGCCAGCGGAACTCGAAAGCGGTGTCATTGACTTATGTAATCGCTTGATCGAATACCAAGCGTTTGGGCATGTGGTTCCAGAGGGTCAACCTATCAACATGCAAGCGTTGCCGTGCGGCGGAACCATTCATCATGGTGGCGACTTCGATGATCCAGACTTTAACAATGTCCACCTCGAAGTAAAACTGAATCTTTAGCTTTTGCAAGACCGATATCGGGTCCATCATAACGTGCGTTACAGCGTTTGGAACTGCGTACGAAGTGACCTTCAGCCCCTTCTTACGCAATGCACGGTCATCTACGCTGCGCGAGCAGGAAGAGACTAACAAGGTGAGCAGGAGAGCTACAGCAGGCACTCGCTCGCAACCTCCCTATGCTAAGGCCTGGAAGGCCCGCACAACCTCTGCCTTGGGTGATACCCACGGAAACTTGCCCTCCGCAAAACCATTCCGATCTCTCATCCTCAGCGGCGAGCGTTGGATATCATATCCCCATAACCTCGCCGAGCCTCATAAAGTTGAGCCATCATGAAATCTGACAACTCCTTACGTACATTTGTACGTGCATGAAAACAAGACAAACACATATCTTGTTTTTCCGCAAAAGACCATACGAGCTTCCCTGTAGAGTCATGCTCGATCTTAATCCTTTTATATTTGCTTCACCATTTAGGACCTGCTAAACTCACCATACATTCACCCCAGCGAAACGAGAATTACAGTACAATTCGAAACGCGGCCAAAAGCACACAACCGACTGCCTGTCCAACGCGCGGTGTGTTTTGCGGTCAACCCAACGCAGCCTGCAGTCCACACCTTCGATCATAACCAAACCGATTTAGAAGTTCCTGACATGGACCGCGTCACACACCCTATAACTGCCCAATCGAGTACGCGTGGCCCCACGCCTGAACTCTTAACGGGCAGCTGTCAAAGTGTTACGCAAAATACCAAAGGCAATATGTTGGTTATTCCAACCAATGTGGGAGCCAACAGTGTCATCGATGTCACGCATCAATATGACGCACTCGGTCGTCGTGTGGCTCGGACTGCTTCAGGTTCAACGACGGTGTTTGTGCAAGTCGATCAACAAACGATTTGCGATTATGTCAGTGGAGAAGTTCCAGCATCTTCGACTTATCGTTACCTGTATGGCAGCTACATCGATGAGCCCATTGTTCGCATTGCCACCAGTAATAGCGAAACAACTTGGTACTATCGCAACCAACGATACTCGATCATCGCTTGCACGGACCCCACTGGTGCTGCTACCGAACAATATGCTTACGCGGCGTATGGTCTGCTAAACATCACTGACGGTACTAGTACCGTAAGCACATTTTCAGCCATTAATAGCCGTTACACGCACACAGGCCGCGAATGGGATGCAGCTCTAGGAATGTATCATTACCCTGCGAGAATGTACGAAGCGACGGTAGAACGGTTTTGCAGCAGAGATCCTATTGGGTATGCGGATGGCTCTTG
>JBILTA010000279.1:0-7133 GCA_044371785.1 Pirellulaceae bacterium
TTTCCAGCCAACGGCTTCCCAGCTCCTCAAGGCCCATACTACACCGGCGTTGGCTACAAGAACGTTGGTTGCATGGCTCGCAAGATTGCCGAAGAACATATCGACATCACTTTGGATGCCGGTATCTTCTTGGAAGGCATCAACGCGGAAGTGGCCAAGGGGCAATGGGAATTCCAGATCTTCGCTAAAGGCTCCAAGAAGGTTTGCGACGATATGTGGATCTCCCGCTACTTGCTAGTTCGCTTGTGCGAACAGTACGGAGTGGACGTTGAGTTCCATTGCAAGCCTATCCGTGGCGACTGGAACGGCTCCGGTATGCACACCAACTTCTCGACCGACACCTTGCGAGATAAGGGTGGCAAGGAATACTTCGAGAAACTGATGGCCGCCTTCGCAAAGTATCGCGATGAACACATTGCAGCTTACGGTCCAGACAACCATTTGCGTTTGACCGGTTTGCATGAAACTCAGTCCATCGACAAATTCACCTACGGTGTGGCTGACCGCGGCTCGTCGGTTCGTATTCCTCACTCCTTTGTAAACAACAATTACAAAGGTTACTTGGAAGATCGCCGTCCAAACTCGCAAGCTGATCCGTACAAGATCATTTCGCGAATCGTTAAGACGATCAAGACCGTTGGCTAAGCCGACTGTCGCGTTTTGCGAATAAACAAACGAATTATCTAACGATAGCGGGCCCAGAAGACATTCATGCTTTCTGGGCCTGTTTCCGTTTACCTGTGGTATTATCTTTGATCCCGGCACTCCCCTCCATCCCATTATCCTTATTCCTCTCACATCTTCTCCCCCAACAGACTCCCATGTACGAAGCCAAAAATACCCAACGCGCAGTCGTTCGCATCGGCTATGACGGCCGAGTTCACAAAGAGTTTCGTGGGACCAATGCCGCGGAACGCTTCGCGACCGAAGTCAAAGTCCTCAAGTATCTCGAAGCTCGAGAGTGCCCGTTTGTACCGAAATTGCTGGAATTCGATTCGGATCAACTGCGGTTAGTGACAACCAATTGTGGTGCACGCGTCGAGCAGATGAGCGACGAGAAAATGAAACAAGTCTTCGAGGAACTGGAGAGCTTTGGAGTTAGGCATGATGATGCGTTTTTGCGGAACATCACTTATCGAGCTTCCGATGGACGCTTTTGTGTCATCGATTTCGAATTTGCGACCATCATCGGCCCACCGTTAGAGAGCAATTCGGCGGACGACAATGACAAGAACGATTCGGGAGTAGCCCAGCATGTGCGCTGGTCAGGCAAGACCGATCGAGGTCGCATTCGTCCCAACAACGAAGATGCCTTCTTAGCCATTATGCTCGACTATCGTGATGTGCGATATTTGGGCCGCATTGGCGAGGCAGTTCTGGGACAAGGCGATTTTCTTTTCGCGGTTAGCGATGGGATGGGAGGCGAAAAGTCGGGTGAGTTCGCCAGTCGAATTGCGACCGAAAAAATCACCTTGCTCCTGCCACGTCGCTTTAAACTGTCACCTCACCGATTGCATGCTTGTTATCAAGAAATTTTGCAAGAGTTGTTTATGAGTGTTCATCAGGAGCTCACAAAGCTTGGTGAAAGTGATGAGCGATTGAAGAACATGGGAGCAACATTGAGTTTAGGCTGGTTTACTCGCGGCTGGATGTTTTATGGTCACATCGGCGATAGTCGCATTTACCATTTCAACACCGCGGGTGAAATGAAACAAATCACCGAAGATCATTCCCATTGTGGATGGTTGCGCCGACAAGGAAAGCTCAATGAGCGCGAGCATAGAACCCATCCGCGCAAGAACGTCTTAGAACAAGCGTTAGGCGCCGGACACCAGTTCATTAAGCCCCAATTTGGAGCGTTTCAGTGGAAGCCAGGTGATCGCTTTCTGCTTTGTACCGATGGCGTTATCGATGGCTTATGGGATCGCGCCATTCAGGAATACATCGTTGATCCACCCACCGAACTAAAGGAACTGCCCCCCGCCGAACGCCTCGTTCGCGAAGCTGTCCGCGAATCGGGTCGCGACAATGCTACCGCCGTCGTCGTCGAATTGTGCTAACTCGAGGCCGCGCGAGTGAGGAGTCGCTAGAGCAGACGAGCAGACGAGCATTCGAGCAGCAAAACAGACGAGCAGCAAAACAGACAAGCTCACCCGTACACACGAACCAAGACGCCCAGTGCGATTCTTTCCTACAAAATTACTATTAGGTTTCAGCGGAGCCTGAAGACTTCGCCTACGTCAAACCTTTTTTCTTTCTTTTTGTTTGCGACCACGTACCCTACTTCGCTACGATTTCTTGAAGCGACCTCAATAGAGTGGCACGGAAACAGGTACGACAGCTTTGGAACGCATTCTGTGGCTGCCACAACGGACAAACTTTCTCCGTCGGCAATATTCGCTAGAGAAACTTGGCATCGCAACTCCATAAAAAAAAGCCGTAAAAATTCACCATGGGTACACCCAGAAGAACGGAGTGCGCGCTGGTTATTACTCCTCGTCACATCCGAACCCTCAATGAGAGACGATCGGCTTCGCCAGCATGAAAGTCTGCTCATTGTTTAAATTAGATCTTTCTGAACAACGATCGAAGGTTGACGTGCTTTTATGATTCGTCCGCTCATGGCTTCATGGCTATCTCTATTTCTACTTTGCGGTTGCGGTCAATCATTGCCGGAAACACTGGTGAAGTCGGGCTATGATGAAAAAGAAATGGAGGCCGCCATTTCGCGTTCTCAACGCGAAATCGACTCATTTATCACCGAACTGTCGCAACCGACTGGCAACAACCATGCGGTCAAGGTTCCCATCACAGATGCAGGGGAAACAGAGCATTTCTGGCTGACAGATATCACCTTTCAAAACAACGAATTCTCGGGAATTATCGGAAACGAACCTGGCATGGTAAGCAATGTCAAAATAGGCCAAACTTGGACTTTGAAGAAACATGAGGCTTCTGATTGGATGTTCATGCGAGATGGCAAAATGTACGGCAATTACACGATGCGCCCGCTTCTGAAAATGATGCCAGAGGAAGAAGCAGCCATGTATCGTTCGATGTTTGCTGAACCCTAACCAACTTTCCTCAACGTGATTTAAATCGGTCAATTCCAGCTGGAATACAGCAAAGGCTTGAGCAGCTAGAAAACCAAATTACCCACGAATAGTGATAGGGCAGAAGTTTTGATTTATCGTATCATCGTTGATGAATGTTTCGAAGGATTACCTAAGGGTCAAGGTCGACTAGGCGGCCTAGTGAACAGTCATCTTCTTAGCGGAATGCTGGATCAACTTGGCATCCGCGAACCTTCAAGACTCGACAATCGCAAGGTTCGTTTTTATTTCACCGAGAAAGGCTGGCGACAAGCGGGCCGTTTGATCGCTGTTGAGGCGCGAGAAAAAGGCCATGCGGTCCGTGTCATTCGCCGTAAAGAACCGCATGAGTCACAAGTTGTCTTTCGTGACGAATTACAGCTTGCCATACTTCCCAACCGCCGAAAGCATCAAGGGTAGGTATTGCATCGCAAATCACCTGCTCTCATTTAGCGGAAATTTACATCCGCGTTAGACCAGCTCCGAGTGAACAAAACGGTCAAACGACGCAGTCCTCTGAAGAAACCTCTTGAAACCCTTACACTCCACTCATGTGTGCTCGACCGAACACAGACGAGACTCCGAACGCGAATAATTAGCCATCACCCATCCGGCATTACCTCTCCTTCTATTTCTTTGACAAATCAAACAACACAATGGATCCAGCAAACCTTATCAGCGGCGGATTTCAATTTGCAACTGCTCTTTTCTTTCTTTTCGTTGCCATCGGAGTTGTACCTATTGGTAAAAACAAAGAACTAAGTGAGATGAAAAGAAAGAAGTTTGCTTGGTTCTGGTGGTTAGGATTTGTGGTGCTTACCCTCATGGCGATCGCCAAAACATTTGGCGTCATGGGATAAGTTGCAGAATCTCTAGCTAAAGGCCACTCTCCCTATTTCTCCTGCACATCAATTTCGAGAGCGTATTCAGGGGAGTGGCGTCTTTCCCCGGTCCACCTAGCCTCCGCTGCGCTCCAGCTACGGGTTAAACGAATCCCAGCTATCGTGGTTTTATAAGATGATTTCAACACGACGGAAAATGTGTAGGATAAATAGGGCGTCCCCCAAGGCGCAAGGGAGCTTAAACCGAACCCAACGTATGGTCCGTCTATCATTTTAGATCATGAGATCAAGTTCCTTGAGCTTTCGCCACCGACTTGACTTTCCTTTTTCTTCATAACTCCAAAAAACCTGAAGTTACCAATAAACGAAAAGCCACATCCTATATCTCTGATCGACTTCGCAGGCAAAGCGGATGTGAAGTGGCGATCATTGGTGTCATGTCCTTCGGTGGAATTGTAGCAATGCTTGGTAACCTCGTTTGAAATCATCGTCTCCTTCTTTTCATCCCGAATACGGACTCTCCTCAAGCAGTTTAATCTTACACTACCATGAAGCAGTACTTCGCAAAAATTGAAATGCAATGCGTCGGTCCGATTAACTTACAACAGGTCCAGAAGCTGGTCATCGCTGGTCATATTACGCCTAGTACTCCAATAAGTTTCGACAAAGTCACCTTCTTCGAAGCAGGATCTTTGCCTGAGATAAGTTTCCCATTTGCGACTGAAAAGTCCGTCAATAAGATACCACTAAGCAAGGCAACCTCTATCTGCCAACAATGCAGGGGTCCAATGTCGTTCTACGAAAGCGTTTGTCCAAACTGTGGACATGATATTTGCCAAACTGGCGACGATCGCATGCGTAAACTCGATGAGGGTAGATTTTCTAAAGTAAACCCCGCCGGCGAACTGATGGACAATACTCCGGGAGCATGGGAAGCTGCGAGACAAATGGACCTAGATTTTGATATTGCCAGATTGACTTTAACTGGGTGGTTACTCGTTGTAACATCAGCGCTGGCTTCAATAGGAACAATGGCGTTTACTTCCTTGGTCTTGCATGTGACACGCGAGAATTACCCACAATATTTTTTGCCCTTATTCGCGGCCGCTTTTCTTCCTGCAATTATCGTGTTTTGTAGCGGACGATACGTTTTACATACATCAGGCTTCGACATTACCAAGCCAGAAATCAATGAAGCTAAAAGTGTCAAAAACCGTAGACAGTCACGCAAGTGACCGCTACGAAACAATCACGCCTCTGATCTTATTTCCAGGGTTGGCGGCAGATGCCAATAGTTTTATCCCGCGGACAGGCACATCATTCAGTAGAATGATCGCTCAGATAGCACACTTTTTATTTAGGTGATTCCATGCGTTACCTCACAGCTTGGCTCGTACTCCTAGCCTCATCCGCTGTTTGTGCACAAGAATCTCGTACAGTCAAAGTCTCTGCGGAAAGTCAAATAGAAGTTGCTCCCGATCTGGTCGAAGTTCGTTTGGTTGTTCGAACCCAAAACGAAAAACTTCTCGATGCGAAAAGAGCCAATGACAAAATCATCAATAACTTGGTCTCACTCGCCGAAACGCAGGAGATCCCTTCTAAGTATTTCCAAGTCTCAGACTTCAATATGGAGCCAGAATTTACGACACGAAATTTGAGAGCGTCGAGCCCTCACGAATTCGAATGTCGAAGGACCATTGTTGTGAAAATAACTGACTTCGATCGCTTGGAGACGTTTCTCTCGGACGCTTTCACGGCAGGAGTGAATTACATTGACTACATTAGGTATACTGTCGGGGATGAACGCCCGCACCTAAAAGAAGCTAGAAAACTTGCCGTCGCGGAGGCCAAGGAAAAGGCCCAAGAACTTGTCGAACTGACAGGCATGAAGTTGGGAGCACCCGTTCGAATTGAAGAGAGAACGAGCAAGTCTTGGGATTATTGGGGGTATGGCGGAATGGGTGGCGCGGCCAGCATGCGAAGTGAAACCGGAGCGTCTCACACTCCACAAGATCAAAAGTCACCCAAAAAGGGCGTAAAATATGTACTATACAAGGAAGATCTGAAGAAAGAAGCACATCTTCTGTTCAGTCCAGGTACGGTTGAATTGTCGCTTGATGTTACGATTGAATTCGAGATGGCAAAGTAGGAACTCTCGTCACCGTACCCGCAACAGTTCAAGCACTCCGGTGGCAACTTACTGAGGCAATCGCAACAACTATTGTAATTCCAATCATGCCATCCCAAACGTTTATGATTGTTGGACTGTTTCTTCTTGTGGCCACATTGGCCCTTAATCGTTTCCTGAGTGAGCGGAACTTTCGAAGTCTGAGCCAGGAAGAGAAGCTAAAGTTGATCGACGAGTTCTCGAAGCAACGGTCTCTAGCCACTTACATCCCCATAGCCGTCATGATGATCGTATGCGCGATCTCGTATCAATTACCAGGTTTATTTCTTTACGCATTTCCGGTAGGGATAGGTATGGTGCTAACGGTTGCCTTTGCGATCCAAGTGAGCATCCTTCGGCGACTTGCCACCTTATCCTTGCCTACAGATTACGTCCAAAGGTTTCGCCTTCAATCAATCTTAATTCAAGTCGGAAATACCATCGCCCTAGCGATGATGGGCTATGCGATCATCATCGGATCGAAATAAAACGCTGCTCTAATCTAGGCTTCTTGCATGATGGCAGACGATGAGAAAAGCCAGACACGAAGACTAACTGCTTCAATCTGTATGTTCGTGTTGCCGTTTCTTTCTCCACTCTTCCTGGCATGGATAAACTCTGTATTCCCATCGCCCAAGCCCGGCCCTTGGCCGTACGGTCAGCCTGAACTTTGGGTCGAAAACCTCTGCCTGGTCGCCTTCCTACTACACATTGGGTTAACCCTTACATCAGTGGTCATGAGCCTGTGGCTCATCCGAGAATTCATTCTCAGAATGGTATACTGGATGGGAAACCTTCTCCTACTGATTCTTGTCGTGACCATTGCGGCAGAGCTATCCATGAACAAAGCGGGCAAGTGGCTGTAGTGAAATTGCTACCTGCTATCGACATTCGTAAGAGTCTACATCACCCAATTGCAGTCGATGCTTTTTAGGCTATCCCAAAGGTTTTGATGTTGCGATTTTTACATTCGAGACGGCCGATTCTCGGGAGTTCCGTGCTCGTGCTCAATCGAAGACGGTGCTCATGCTC